>NZ_JADQBH010000216.1 GCF_016278715.1 Marinilabilia sp.
GGGTTAGCGCTTTGGGTGCTTTCCGGTAAATCTGCTGCAGGTAGTTAATGATTTGTTTTGCCATATATGAACCCGGTATAAAAAACATCTTTTATACCATATCCTTAAATCAATCCTACGAAAAGTCGTTGTTGATTTTAATACAAAGTTAAGGAAATATATGGTTTTCACACAGTGGTGGCTCTGTGCGCTTTCAGGAGAATTGTAGGAAGAAAAAAGGGTTCTGCTCCGGAAAAAAGGTAGAACTATTTCCGGATCAGAAATTGATTGATTAATCTCGTCCCCTGATTTTATTTAATTCGTTGAGGTGTTGACGTGCCATGTTTTTTTCCTTCTCCAGGACACGTTTTCTATGTGCATCGTATTCCTTTTCCAGGTCACTGTATTTTTCTTTCATTTCAGACGTAAGCTGATGGCTGCGCTTGAATAGAAGAAAAAGGAAGGCAGCACCTGCTGCGAGTATGAGAACGAGCCCCCACATAATTGAGTTGTACTTGCCTTTGGGGAGTTCAGATCCGAGAAAAACAATGCTGTCTTTTTGGTTGATGGCTTTGTTCAGTTTCTCGTTAGTGCTGTCCAGATTGTTGTTGAGTGTTGTAATTTTGTTGTTCAGAGAATCAATCTTTGAGTCTTTTTGGCTGATGGTTGTTTTCAGGTTGGCCAATGAGTCAAGGACATTCGATTTCAATTTGTATAACCAGTTGGAGCGAACAACTCTGTATTCCTCGTATTTGCTTGACTTCTCAATCGCATAATCAAATTGTCCTGCAACAGGGCCTTTGTCGAGGGTGGCTTGGTCCTGGTCGCTTTGGGCGACGATTGGCGTATAGATGAGAAGGGTTAGAAATAGAACTTTAGCAATTTTGTTTTTGATCATGGCCTTGGTGTTATTCGTTTTTTTATTATTAGAGACGGGAAAGGAACGGATTGGACACAAATTTACATAAAATGTGCAATCAGAAACTTACTCTGGTAACGTGTAAGGTAGGGTAAAATTGTGTAAAATGCCTGTTTTTGCATTCCGAAATCAAAGTTACAAAAAAACCGCCCCTGAATTAGAGGCGGTATAAAAAAAAATATTTCAAAAAACCGGTTTTTAGTCAAGAGATCCAATCATTTTTGAAGGATCCACCCATTTGTCGAACTCCTCAGCAGTGAGGTGGCCCAGTTTCAACGCAGCTTCTTTAAGCGTTGTTCCTTCTTTGTGGGCTTTCTTGGCAATTTCTGCAGATTTGTAATAACCAATGTGGGTGTTCAAAGCTGTAACCAGCATCAATGAGTTGTCAAGATGCATCTTGATACGGTCGTGATTTGGTCTGATACCGACAGCACAATTGTCATTGAAGGCTACACATGCGTCGCCAAGCAATTCAGCACTTTGCAGAAAGTTGTAAATCATTACGGGCTTGAAAACATTGAGTTCAAAATGTCCGTTGGACCCACCGACTGAAATTGTTACATCGTTACCCATTACCTGAGCGCATACCATCGTCATGGCTTCGGCCTGTGTTGGGTTCACTTTTCCTGGCATGATGGAAGAACCCGGCTCGTTTTCTGGGATCAGGATTTCTCCGATTCCCGAGCGGGGGCCTGAAGAGAGCAGACGAATGTCGTTGGCAATCTTCATCAGACTTACCGCAACCTGCTTGAGTGCTCCGTGGCTCTCCACAATGGCATCGTGGGCGGCAAGCGATTCAAATTTGTTGGCTGCTGTTTTAAAAGGCATTCCGGTGAATTTGGCAATGAATTTGGCAACCGTTACATCATAATTGTTTGGGGTGTTCAATCCTGTGCCTACGGCTGTTCCGCCAAGAGCCAGTTCTGAAAGGTGTTCCAGTGTGGCTCTGACAGCTTTCAGTCCGTAAGTGAGTTGAGCTGCATATCCTGAGAATTCCTGTCCCAAAGTTAGTGGAGTTGCGTCCATCAGGTGGGTGCGGCCGATCTTAACCACCTCTTTCATCTCTTCAGATTTTTGCTGAAGGGTGTCTCTGAGTTTCTCAATCCCCGGAATGGTTTTCTCCATCAGTATTTTATATGCAGCAATGTGCATGGCAGTAGGGAAAGTATCGTTGGATGATTGTGACTTGTTGACATCATCGTTGGGATGAATGGGGCCTTCTCCTTCACCAAGGTTTCCGCCATTCAATACATGGGCGCGGTTGGCAACCACCTCGTTGCAGTTCATATTGGATTGGGTGCCGCTACCGGTTTGCCATATAACCAAAGGGAACTGGTCGTCCAGCTTTCCAGCGATGACTTCGTCGCAGGCTGCAGCAATCAGGTCTCTTTTTTCAGCCGGAAGCACACCGAGCTCTTCATTGGCATAGGCAGCAGCTTTTTTGAGATAGCCAAAAGCATGCACAATTTCGATGGGCATTGAAGCCGAAGGGCCAATGGGAAAGTTTGTTACCGAGCGCTGTGTCTGGGCTGCCCAATATTTGTCGGCAGGCACTTTTACCTCGCCCATGGTGTCTTTTTCTATTCGATACTCCATTTTTTATGTTTTTTTTGATTGTTATTTTCGTGCTTATTTTTTGCTAAACGATGTTTAGTTCTTTTCGAAAACATCTTCTGCTCCGTATTCCATTAAAAACGCCTTAATGAATCCGTCTATTTCGCCGTCCAGAACAGCCTGTACATTGCTGGTTTCATAGTGAGTCCGTACGTCTTTGACTAGTTTGTAGGGCTGAAGTACATAAGAACGAATTTGTGAACCCCATTCGATTTTCTTTTTCTGGGATTCGATTTTGTTTTGTTCGTCCAGTTTTTTTCGCAGCTCTATTTCGTAAAGTTGAGATTTCAGCATTCGCAGGGCGTTTTCTTTGTTGCCCCCTTGTGAACGGGACTCGGTGTTTTCAATGACAATTCCCGAAGGTGCATGGCGCAATCGCACTCCAGTTTCTACTTTATTGACGTTTTGGCCCCCGGCCCCGCTGGATCGGAATGTTTCCCAGGTAATATCGGCAGGGTTGATTTCCACCTCAATGGTTTCGTCAATTAAAGGAATGACAAAAACCGAGGAAAAGGAAGTCATTCGCTTATTGGCTGAATTGAATGGTGAGAGTCTTACCAGCCGGTGAACCCCGTTTTCGCTTTTGAGATAGCCATAAGCAAAATCTCCTTCAAACTGGAGGGTGACCGATTTTATCCCGGCTTCATCTCCCTCCTGAAAGTTGGTTTCGGTAACTTTGTATCCCTGCTTATCGCCCCACCTCAGATACATGCGCATGAGCATTTCTGCCCAATCCTGGCTCTCGGTTCCACCTGCTCCTGCATTGATCTTCAGAATGGCCCCCATACGGTCTTCTTCTTTTTGAAGCATGTTGCGCAGCTCCAAATCTTCCAGCATTTCTGAGGCTTTTCGGTATTGGTCGTCAACATCGGCTTCCTCTGCTTCACCTTCTTTTAAGAATTCCAGAAGCACCCCGGTTTCCTCAATGGCATTTTTTATTTTATCATAGCCGTTGACCCAGCTTTTGAGCTCTTTTATTTTTCGCATCTTGAGCTCGGCTTCTTTTGGATCGTCCCAAAAATCGGGTGCCTGAGTGCGCAGTTCTTCTTCTTCTATTTCAATCTTTTTCCTATCGATGTCAAAGATACCTCCTTAACGCAATCTCGCGTCCTGAAAGGTCTTTCATCATTTCTGATGTTACCATATCTGTCGTTTTTTAGTTTGTGTTTGCAAAGGTAACAAATTAATTTCCATCTGGCGGTCGCTTTAATGGTCTGAAAGCGTGGCTTGAACAACCCTCGCGTAGTTGAGCGGCGACTTCGGGTGGTAATTAATGATTTATTTCTTTAATTAAACTTGGTTAAAAAAAAGCGGGCAACAAAAATGGTTGTCCGCTTTTAAAGGGTGAAAGACCGGATTCGAACCGGCGGCCTCCAGAGCCACAATCTGGCGCTCTAACCGACTGAGCTACAATCACCGTTTTAATGTGCGTGCAAAGGTAAAATTTTTTCCATTAGTTTTGCAAATGTTTCTTTAAAAAATGCGACTATCGTTGCTTACTGTTATTGGATGGTCTTTAAAAATGTTGAAAATGAAGTTTTTCCCTGTGGAGCCGGAAATTGATCGGCAAATCGAATCTTTGATGCGTCAGATTCGTCATCTCAAAGACGGTGAAACGGCCGAAATGATTGAACGGTCCGGTGCTCGTTATCGTGTAAGTTACGGAGTTTCAATCGTTCACCTTCGGAAAATGGCTGCGGAAACTCCTGTAAGTACTGGTCTGGCTATCCGCCTTTGGGCCAGGCAGGTTAGGGAGACCATGATTCTGGCAACCATGGTGGTTGATTTTGAGTCGTTACCCCAAAAGGAAATCCAGGAATGGGGGGAGATGCTGAATACCATTGAACTTTCAGAGCAAATGGGACGAAACCTGTTGGCGGATAAGAAAGTACCGGCTGAATTTCTGATTAGTTGGTTGAAAAGTGAGCAGTTTTACAAACAATATGCCGCCACAATGGCTATTGGTTGGCGGATGCGATTAATCGGGGATGAAGGATTTCAGGAATTGCCGGAAATATTGGACGATTTTAAAAAATTGGCTTCAGAATTCCGTTTCATGAGAGCAATTGGGTTTGTATTAAAAATGGCCGGTCGATTTTCGTCTTTTCAAACGCAGGTACTTAATGAGGCAAAAGAATGGCAAAAAGATGATAATCCCTATGTTGCTGAAGTAGGGAGAGATGTGGTTTTTGAACTTGAGGCTTTTCAGTAGCGTGTCATAAATCAGTTTTTTTTTCGCATGGGGGGTTTAATTTTGTGGAGAGAGTTGAAAACTGACATCTATTTGCTGTTCAGCGACTGAATTACTTAAATCAAAAGAACTATTGCTTTATGTTGCCGTACGAAGAACATTTTAAGAAGTTTCGGGAGAATACCATTGGTTTCGATGCGACCATTGATACGCCCGATGGAACCAAACCGTTGGTTTATGCCGACTGGATTGCTTCGGGACGCTTATATAGACCGGTGGAGGAGCAGATAGTGAATATAATAGGTCCCATGGTGGCCAATACCCATTCTGAATCGAGCGATACCGGTAAGGTGATGACCAATGTTTATCGTCTGTCGCATAAAATTATAAAAGAGCATGTCAACGCCCGGAATGATGATATTATCATAACAGCAGGGTATGGGATGACCTCGGTCGTTAATAAACTGCAACGAATTCTTGGAATGCGGGTTCCAGAACAGGCACAACGGTACTGCCATTTGCCTGAAACAGAAAGACCAGTTGTTTTTCTTTCCCACATGGAACATCATTCCAACCATACTTCCTGGCTCGAAACCAATGCCGATGTGGTGGTATTGGAGCCGGATGCAGATATGCTGGTTAATCCGGAATCGTTGGAGAAGGAGATGGGAAAATATAAGAATAGGGTATTAAAAATCGGGAGTTTTACCGCCTGCTCAAATGTTACAGGTATTGAAACTCCTTATCACCAGCTGGCCCGCATCATGCATCAGAACGGTGGCTTTTGTTTTGTGGATTTTGCTGCTTCGGCACCCTATGTCCCCATTGATATGCATCCTGAAAACCCGTTGGAACGATTGGATGCTGTATTTTTTTCGCCACATAAGTTTTTGGGTGGTCCCGGAAGCAGTGGGGTGGTTGTTTTTAATTCGGCACTTTACCACAACAAATCTCCAGATAACTCTGGTGGGGGCACAGTGAACTGGACCAACCGGTGGGGCAAATATCAATACATCGCAGATATTGAAGCCCGTGAAGACGGAGGCACACCCGGTTTTCTTCAGTCAATACGTGCAGCGTTGAGCATTCGCCTGAAAGAGCAGATGGGGTGTGACAAGATGGTTGAGCGCGAAAGGGCGATGATTCACAGGATTTTTAAAGCATTCAGAAAAATTCCGGGATTGACCATTTTGGCTGATGGGCAGGAGCAACGCCTCGGAGCAATTTCTTTTTATATCTCAAATATCCACTTCAATCTGGTTGTTCGCTTGTTGAACGACCGATATGGAATTCAGGTCAGGGGGGGGTGTTCCTGTGCCGGGACTTACGGACATTATCTGCTTCATGTAGATTACTATACTTCCAGCAATATTACCCGGAGAATTGACATGGGGGATCTTTCGGAAAAGCCCGGATGGGTGCGTCTTTCGATTCATCCGGTGATGGCGGAATCTGAAATTGATTATATCATTGATGCTGTGGACCAAATAGCCCGTCATGCCGTTGAGTGGTCCGGTGATTACGATTATCATCCATGGGAAAACGAATTTTCTCACAAAGAGAGACCGGGAAAGACAATGGAAGACTATCTTTCGTGGTTTCAGTTTTAGGCCGTTTAACCATTTTCATTAACTTTGACCTTGTTTTATTCAGCTGATTTCAAATTTTTTTTAATATTCTCTTATGCGTATTGTTGAAGTTAAGACGAACAAACAAAAGCGCCAGTTTCTGGATGTCGTAGATGTCATATATAAAAACGATGAAAACTATGTGCGTCCGTTGGATGTGATGGTTGAAGAGATTTTTGATCCTTCATCCAATGATTTCTTTGCCCATGGTGATGCCATCCGTTTTTTGCTCCTTGCCGATAACGATGAGGTAATTGGACGGATCGGTGCATTTATCAATGAGAAAAAGGCTTACGGCTATTCACAGCCAACCGGGGGAATGGGTTTTTTTGAATGCATAAACAACAAGGAAGCGGCATTTATGCTTTTTGATGCGGCACGCGATTGGTTGGCCGACAGAGGTATGGAGGCCATGGATGGACCAATAAACTTTGGTGAGAATGATACATTTTGGGGGCTTTTGGTGGAAGGATTTTCTCCTCCGGCATTTGGTGTCCAGTACAACCCGGCTTATTACATCGGTTTTTTTGAAGACTATGGCTTTAATAAATATTTTGAACAGGTAACCAATCATCTTGACTTGCAAAAACCTTTTCCCGAAAGGTTCTGGAAAATTGCCGGTTGGGTAGGACGGAAGCCGGGCTATGAGTTTAAACATTTTACCTGGAAAGATAGCGAGCAGTTTATTAAAGATTTTATTGAGGTTTATGATGATGCCTGGCAGTTTCATGAGAATTTTACCCCCATGCAGGCAGAAACCATCCGAAACTCCCTGAAGGAAGCTAAAGATTTTATGGACGAGGAGTTGATTTGGTTTGCTTATCACGAAGGAACCCCCATCGGATTTTTTGTTCAGTTTCCGGACGTGAATCAAATTATCAGGCACTTTCACGGGAAGATGAATTTTCTAAATAAACTTAGATTTGTTTATTTTAAATGGCGGAAAGTAATGACCCGGACACGCGTGGTTATTATGGGCATTCGTCCACGCTGGCAGCGCAATGGTATTGAATCCGGAATATTCTGGCATCTGAGAAATGCTGTTTCCAAAAAACCATGGCTTAAAGAGATGGAGCTTTCCTGGGTGGGCGATTTTAATCCCAAAATGAGGGCTTTGCATGAATCGGTTGGTGCTGATTTTGGGAAAAGGCACATTACTTATCGCTTTCTTTTTGATGAAGAAAAACGAAAAGAAGAACAGCATGCTGCTGCGATTCCCTTTAATACGAAAGAAAAAACAAAATCTTAATGGATTTTGCCTCGTTATTTATGGTATTTTTATTGTTGTATTAAAGGAGAAGTGTTATTGTTTAAGTTTTTTCTGAAAAAATTTTGGTGTTTGTCAGGGGAATAATTAATTTTGCAGTCCGTTTGATGTGAGTGGTTTGATTAAATCTCAGGTACTCACTGGAAAAAGTAAAAAAAACAAAGGTTAGAAAATAAAATATTAGAGAAATGAAAAAGGGAATTCATCCGGACAATTATCGCATGGTTGCGTTTAAAGATATGTCCAACGGCGATACTTTTATCACCCGTTCTACAGTAAACACCCGCGAGAACATTGAGATCGACGGGACTGAATATCCATTGGTGAAGCTTGAAATTTCAAGTTCGTCACATCCGTTTTATACCGGAAAAATGAAGTTGGTGGATACTGCCGGACGTGTTGATAAATTCCGCAACCGTTACAAAAAGCATTATGAAGAAAAGAAATAATTAATTTTCTTTTAAGAATATTTCAAGAAAGCTTCGGTTTATTCCGGGGCTTTTTTGTTTTTACCCTGTTTCCTTTTGGATTGATGAGTTGTTATTCTGGCTGACAAGCTTACTGAAAAGCGTTATCTTTGGGTTGAAAAGAGATTTTGGTACGGGGATTGTCAAAGTACCGGACGTGAAGGCAGAAAAGACCGTTTTTCGGGTAGAGTTTAAAGTTTATTTCGAATGCAGATTCCTTCACGCACCCGGATTTTTTCTTGGGTTTATTAAAAGCTTGCAATGAAGTAAGTTGATTGTTTTAAGTAAGTTATTTTGTTTTTTAGCGATACGAATACACTGTGACCAGCGAACGGTCTAATGAATACTGAGGGCAAAGAACAAGCTTCGGACGTCGGGTTATTTCGGCACAATGCGCAAAGTGAATTTTTTTTGTATAATTTTAGAAATGTGATTCCGGCTGTCAAATTGGCACCTTTTGGGAAGATCAATGATATCAAATATTATGGATAGTGATTTTAAGATTTCGATAGATGCGTTTGGAATGAGTGATTCTTCGGAAGGTGATTCCGAGTTTATTCCCGTTATTGGGGACGATATGGAGCAGGATAATGATGATCAGCCTATTCCGGAAGAATTGCCAATTCTCCCACTGCGTAATACCATTCTTTTTCCCGGGGTGATAATCCCCATTGCTATCGGACGGGAGAAATCTCATCAGCTTATTAAAGATGTGGAAAGGTCGAAGGGATATTTTGGGGCGCTTACCCAAATCGATTATAAAATTGATGATCCCAAGGCTGATGATCTTTATAAATCGGGCACCGTGGCACGAATTATTAAAATTCTGCAAATGCCTGACAATACTACCTCTGTTATTATTCAGGGGAAAAAACGATTCCGCCTTGATGAGATGCTTGACCACGACCCTTACTTTAGAGGTCGTATCAGTGTCTTGGAGGATAAGGAACCTGAAGGAGACAAAACGCGTGAGTTTGAAGCAGTGGTTTCATCACTGAAGGATTTGTCGTTAAGTTTGATTAAGCAATCACCTAATGTTCCGCCTGAAGCTTCTTTTGCCATCAGAAATATCGAGAGTCCTGCATTTTTGATCAATTATGTGGCTTCCAGTTCGGACATTCCGGTTAAAGAAAAACAAAAACTACTGGAAACTAATGATTTGAAGGAGCGTGGTTTGCGTTTGGTAGAATACCTGGTTCGGGAAGTTCAGTTGATGGAGATTAAGAACGATATTCAATCCAAGGTAAAGCAGGATATGGATCAGCAGCAACGCGAATATCTTTTGCATCAACAGATGAAAACCATTCAGGATGAGCTGGGTTCCAGTCCGGTGGAGCAGGAGGTAATAGAAATGGAAAAGGCCGCTGCCGATAAGAAATGGACTGAAGAGGTGAAGGTGGTCTTTGATAAAGAACTTGATAAATTGCGACGGTTGAATTCCGCTTCAGGTGAATACTCTATTCAGTACAACTATGTGCAAACTCTGCTTGAACTACCATGGAATGAATATACCAAAGACAATTTTGACCTCAAACGCGCCCGAAAGATTCTGAACCGTGACCACTATGGTCTGGAGAATGTCAAAGAACGTATTCTTGAGCATCTGGCCGTATTAAAGTTAAAAGGCGATTTGAAATCTCCGATCCTTTGTCTCTACGGACCTCCGGGCGTTGGCAAAACCTCACTTGGAAAATCTGTTGCTGAAGCATTGGGCCGCCAGTATGTCCGAATGTCGCTGGGTGGCGTTCATGATGAAGCAGAAATCAGAGGCCATAGAAAAACATACATTGGTGCCATGCCTGGTCGTATTATTCAAAATATTAATAAGTCAGGTTCTGCCAATCCTGTTTTTATCCTGGATGAAATTGACAAAATCAGTAACAGTTTTCACGGAGATCCTGCATCGGCTCTTTTAGAGGTGTTGGATCCTGAACAAAACAGCGCTTTTCATGACAACTTTCTGGAGGTTGATTTTGACCTCTCTAAAGTAATTTTTATTGCTACTGCCAATGCGCTGAATGCCATATCTCCCCCATTGCTCGACCGGATGGAATTGATTAATGTGAGTGGTTATGTGCTTGAAGAAAAAGTGGAGATTGCACGCCGTCACCTGGTCTCGCAACAGTTAGATAATCATGGAATTCCCGCTGGAACTGTTTCACTTCCCAAACGAACCATTGGATATATAATCGACCATTATACCAGGGAGTCGGGGGTGCGTGAGTTGAACAAGACCATTGCCCGGTTACTGCGGAAAATTGCCCTTAAACTGGCCACCGATGAGGAGGTGAAAAAATCAGTGGGCATTAATGAAGTAAGGGAGTATCTCGGAGTGGAGAAGTTCTCAAAGGATACATGGCAAGACAATCGATTTGCAGGAGTGGTCACAGGACTGGCCTGGACAGCTGCAGGTGGTGAGATACTTTTTGTGGAAAGTAGCCTGAGCAAAGGTAAAGGACGGCTTACCCTCACCGGAAATCTTGGTGAAGTGATGAAAGAGTCGGCCATGCTGGCGCTTGAATATCTGAAATCGCATGCTGCAATGCTCCAGCTGGATGAAGAAATCTTCGATGAGCGGAATGTACACGTTCATGTTCCGGAAGGAGCCATCCCGAAAGACGGCCCTTCCGCAGGAATTACGATGGTTACGTCACTGGCATCGTCGTTTACCGGCAGAAAAGTGAAATCACGCCTGGCCATGACCGGCGAGATTACTCTGCGTGGAAAAGTATTACCTGTTGGGGGTATCAAGGAGAAAATTCTCGCAGCCCGCAGGGCCGGAATTAATGAGCTGATTCTTTGCAAGGAGAATAAGAAAGATGTGGAGGAGATAAAACCAAACTATATTGAAGACCTGAAATTTCATTATGTGGATGATATTCAGGATGTGCTTAAAATGGCGCTCACCGAAGAAAAAGCTAGCCAATAACTTAGTTTTTTAAAGCCGCCTTGGAATGAAAGAACTGTTTGGTGACTTATTTTTTCGGACTGAGTGTGTGCAGGAAATGATTTTTAGAGAAAAAATGTATAAAGCCGGATTCAACAATGTTGTGTCCGGCTTTTGCATGTTCTGTAAGTCATTCCATCTTAAGCTTGTTGTTCGGAATAATTCATGTATTTTTCTTCAAAAGCAGAGAGGATGTTTTGCATTTCTGGAGTGATTCGCGAAAGGGCTCGTTTAATAATTGATTTCGGAATGTGTTTAAAGTAGGCTTCTGCCAGTGCGCCTGTGATGGAGGCAATCGTGTTGGTTGGGCCTCCAATGACAATGGCAAGCCTGATGGCTTCTTCGTAGTCGGAGGCTTCCATGAAGGCCGCAAGCGCGGGTTGAACCGGTGAAGTGTCGCTTTCGGGGGTGATTTTTCTCTGCTTCCAGTCTTCGACTTTAAGGGAGAAGTCATAGTCGAATGCCTGACCAATAAAAGTTTTAATCTCTTTCTTGGTTCCGGCATGTTTGCACATATAAATAGTTGCAGCCACTGCTTTGGCAGCATTAATGCGTTCGGGGATGTTGTGAGTGATCCGGGTGCTTTTTTCGGCTTCATTGAGCGCTTCTTTCACGCTTTGTGCCGCAAAACCAATGGGGCTGATTCGTCGTGCAGCCCCTTCGCCTTTACTGATGTAGGGGGTGGAATGGTCAGACAGTGCCCACTCGAGAAACCGGGGCCGATAGCCAGCTTTTGGGAATGCTCTGACCCAGTCCTTTAGAGTCTGTTCATAATCTTTGTTATTCAAAATAGAGTCTGCGGTGGCAATAGTCAGAATCGTATCATCGGTATATGCTGAATCGGGTTTGAAAAGTTGAAAATCGGTGTCGTCAAAATCAATTTCTTTAAATGTTGAGCCAATAATGTCGCCGATAATTGCACCTTTCATAGTTGTGGATTTGGAAAAAATACGAACAAAATGAGACGGCTAATATGATAAGTTTTCCTTAAATATCAAACTTTTCAGATTATAATAATATTCATTGATTGACAAAAAAAATAATTAGGTCTCATTTTCTTCAGAGGACCATAGATTTTTTCTTAATTTTAAAGGGCAAAAGAACAGGTTTAACGAGTCAGGTTTTTTCTACAAACTCCCTAAGTAATTTAAGGCAGGACAGGATATGAAGCAGTTTTTTAAATATTTATTTTTGACATTGGCCATTTTTGTTGGTTTTTTTCTTTTGTGGTATTTTCGATCTATTGTCTTGTTTGTTAGTGTGGCCGCCATTTTATCTTTGGTTACCCGGCCTATTTTTGATATGTTTCAAAAAGCAAAAGTCTGGCGCATTTCAGTGGGTAAGAGTGGTGCAGCACTTTTGACGGTGCTTTCTTTGTGGGTGCTGATTATTTTGTTTTTTCGGTTTACTGTCCCTTTGCTGGCTTCCGAGATTCAGTTTTTTTCCAATGTTGATATTCCTTCGGCCCTTCAAAAGGCAGGTCATTTACTTTCTAATGCGCTGGCCCCTTTGCGTGGTTCCGAGGTGGGAAGGGCTCTGATGGAAAGTTTTGAAGAACAATTTGAAATAGCGCTTCTCACTTTCCTGGATTTCGAACAGGTTCGGTTGTTTTTTACCTCACTTGCCGGATTTTTTGGCGGTGTTTTTATCGCTGCGTTTTCTATTTCGTTTATTACCTTTTTCTTCCTTAAAGAAGAGGGTTTATTAATAGGGGGTATTTTACTTTTTGTTCCCCAAAAGCATGAATCAGGCATCAGACATGCTCTGATATCTATTCGTTATTTGCTGCGCCGTTATTTTCTTGGCATACTCATCCAGACTTCGCTTGTGGCAACAATTGTGACTTTTGGCTTTTCACTGCTGGGAATTGGATTTAGCCATGCGGTTATTATTGGTATTTTTAGTGGATTAATGAATATTATCCCCTACCTGGGGCCACTTATTGGAGCTTTTTTCGGGATTAGTGTTGGAACCCTGGTCTATTTGCAGTTGCCACTGGATATTTCCTTTCTGTCCTTTTTTGGTGGGATGCTGGTGATTTATATTACCGTTCAGATGTTGGACAATGTTGTATTTCAACCCCTGATTTTCTCCAACAGTGTGAAGGCACACCCACTAGAAATATTTATAGTGATCTTAGGAGCTGGTTATCTGGCCGGGATTCTGGGAATGTTTCTGGCCATTCCGGTATATACAATTATCAGAGTGATTGCCAGGGAATTTTTTGACAAATACGAACTGGTACAGAAGTTAACTGACCGGATGTAAGACGGGTTATGATATATTTCTACTGTGTATTATCATATTTTAATGCTTCCTGAATTTTTATTCTTTTCCCGTCTTTTAAAGCGGTAACATAAGCGTCTTTAAATCCAATTGTATTAACCATTTCTTTAAATTCAAGGGCTTCCTGATAACTGGTAAAAAGTCCCAGTGTAAATTGGTTTATATTCTCAGAGCTGTGTTGATGCAGGGTTATCATATTGTCATTAAATTTTGCGAGATCCTGTCCTATAAAGGCTCCGATTTGAATGCTGAATATGATTCCGTTTTCGGGAATTTGAAATTTTATGGTATCCGACAAAGGGGATATGATGGTGAGCTCTCGATTTTTTGGTTGAGAAGGGGGATTTGTTGTTTCCGCTTCTGTTGATTCAAGACTTGTTGTTACCTGTTCATTTTTTTTCCCTGTTTTAACAGAAAAAAATGCGATAAGAGATGTCGCAAGAATTGCAACGGCCACGATTAGAGCAATGGATATATTTTTTATTTTACCAGACTGATTTTGAGTCACGGCTTTTAGGCGTTCAACTTCGTTTTCCAGAGCATCTCTTCGGGTTTCTTCTTTCCATTGCTTAAGAGCTTTCTCATTTTCGGTTACCGGGTCCATGTTTTTTATTCTTAGTTCAAAGTTCTAATGTTTAATTCTCTAATAATTTTGTAGGCATCTGATAATGTCATCGTTGAAAAACGGGCGATGACAGAAATACTCTTTAATTATAAAAGCATTGCGTCATTGTGTTTCTGCATTTTGGGTTTTTAAAGCAGGCTTTTGGTTGTGGTTAGGTCTGTATCAGGCCTGCGTTTTTCAGAATCTCCTTTATTGAAGGATAGGTGGCTTCGGCAAATTTTGCAACTTCTTTTTTGTCGAACCATCTGATATTGCTAATGTTTTCTTCGTGTTGTGGAACCGGAGTAGAGTCTCCGTGATAAATCATTTCGAACCATCTAGTTTCTTTTAAAATGACTTGATTGTTTAGATGATAAATGTGAAAGGAAGAACCGATTTTATTGATGATCTCCGGTTTCCGGATACCACATTCTTCCTCTACTTCTCGGATAGCGGCCATTTCGAAGGTCTCTTCTATCTCCACTTTCCCTTTGGGCAGGTCAGGACGTCCGAGTCGGCACATGGTCAGGAAGTGGGTTTTTTCGGTGTTCCAGACTAATCCCCCTGCAGCCAAAAGGTTTTTGTAACAGCTGCGAAATCGTTGAAATAGTTCGTGTTGATTATGATGATATATAACGGCTTGGGTTCGGTTTTCATTGTTTTCAAAATCGGCAAGAAACCTTTTCAGTTCTCCGTCACTTCCCAATTTATGAATTCCGTTGACCTCGGCAGTTAGATCCGAATCAATACTGTCGGTAAGCAATACAACTCTATCTTTTAAAAATATCTTGTACATTTGCAGTATGAAAATATTACAGGAAATTATAGCTAAGCAGCTGTTGCAAATAAAAGCAATAAAACTGCAACCTGCAAACCCCTTTACGTGGGCTTCCGGGTGGGTATCCCCCATCTATTGCGACAATCGAAAGACTTTGTCTTTTCCTGAAGTACGCAACTTTATTAAAATCCAGTTTGCCCGTCGGGTGATGGAATTGTGGCCGGATGTTGAGGTGATTGCAGGTGTGGCTACAGGGGCAATTGCTCAGGGTGCCATGGTGGCGGATCTTATCGGTAAGCCGTTTGTTTATGTACGTTCAAGTCCCAAAGGCCATGGTTTGGAGAACCTGATTGAAGGAGATTTGAAGCCGGGACAGAAAGTTGTGGTGATTGAGGATCTTATTTCCACCGGGGGAAGCAGTCTTAAAGCAGTGGAGGCATTGCGGAACAACGGAGCTGAAGTGCTGGGGATGCTGGCCATCTTTTCTTACGGCTTTAAGGTTGCCGAAGAAAATTTTGCCGAATCGGAAGTGAAATTCGAAACACTCAGTGATTACCAGGCGTTGCTCAGAGTCGCTGTAGAAACCGGATATGTGTCATCGGAAGACCTGAGTACCTTGTCGCAATGGCGCGAAGATCCTGCCAACTGGAAGAAATGATAGGTTTATGACAAGATTTGAAAGTCAGATAAAGACTATACAACATCCTGCATCCGTGGTGTATGATAAGTTGTCGAATTTTGATAATTTTTCGGCTGTTTTACCCGCCGACAAGATAAAAAACTGGGAGAGCGATGGTGACTCCTGCCGTTTTGAAGTGGATGGAGTAGGGCCGGTTGGATTGAAAATAGTGGAAAGAGAAGACCATAAAACCATTAAGTACTCCTCTGATGGGAAGGTGCCCTTTAATTTCTTTCTCTGGATTCAGCTCAAGGAGGTGAAAGAGGGAGAGAGCAAGTTGAAAATTACTTTGGATGCACATTTGAATCCGATGATTAAACTGGTAGCGAAAGGTCCGCTGGAAAAATTCATTGGGATCCTTGCCGACGGTATTGCAGGATATAATTATTGAGTGTGGGACTAAAACGAAGATTTTGGCAGAAAAGATGCTTTTAAGCAAGGGCTCCTTAATGAAATATGAATTCAACTTCCTTAAAGGCATAGGCGATGGTAGTGTCATCTTCTCTTTTTAAATAGAGATGGCCTGCGGGCCCAATCCCGCCAAATTCCGCCTCGAATTCTCCGTTTTGATCTCTGAAAAGATGTTTTCCGGTTTTGCGAAACAGGTTTTTCAGATATTTCTCGTCTATCTCCTGATGGTTTTGTGTTGCAACCAGATCGTAATAATCTGATAGTGATTCGTGAAGTTCCTTAAAAACGAATAGTAAATCTGTTTCCTTTCCGGTAATGTTTTTGATTGATACCGGATTGGGCAGATGTTCAGGGAATTTTTCCTGGTTAATATTCAGACCGATTCCAACAATACATTGGTCGATGACCTGCCTGCTTAAGGTATTTTCAATAAGGATACCACCCAGTTTCTGATTGTTGACATATATGTCGTTGGGCCACTTAATGGTGGCCTGAATGTTGAATTTTTTCAATACGTCAATGATGGCAACGCTGACAGCCTTAGAAATAATGAATTGCTCCGGAGCTTTCACCATATTAGGATAGAGTACCATTGAGAAAGTCAGGTTTTTCCCAGATTGGGTTTCCCACTTATTCCCGGGTTGTCCGCGTCCGGCAGTTTGGTTGTTTGTTATGACTACCGAACATTCGTGCAGTCTGCGTTGTTTCAGTAATTCTTTCAGGAAGGAGTTTGTTGAAGGAGTTTGCCCAGGTTGTATTATTTCGGGAGTATTTTGCATAATGCTTTTTAATTTCTTCGTTTACGACAGACGACACTTTGTCATGTGTGTCATTCAGAAGGGACAAAAATAGGTATATATGTTCTTTTAAAATGTTATCTTTGACCACAAATTTAATTGTGGCATTGTTTTTTCAATGTGTGAAGATAATTGGTTTATTGTATTGCCTGATAGAACGAAAGTTTGCAAAAAGTAAATGATAAATCAGAGTTTTGTTTCCTGTAATTTTAAAAAAGAAATTTTGAATGAGTGAAAATAATTCTGAAGTAGTCTCAACTGAAGGTTTGGTCGATGTAGTAGTTGATGGAATACAGGAGAAGAAAGGGTCAAAAATCACGGTACTTGATCTGCGCAATATTGAAAACATGATTGCAGAATTCTTTGTGATTTGTGAAGGAGAAAGTAATGTGCACGTGGATGCCGTCTCTGATTCTGTTGAAGAAATTGTGCGGCGCGATGCCGGTGAAAAACCACTGCATGTCGAAGGAAGGCGGAACGCCGAGTGGGTACTGCTTGATTATATGAATGTGGTAGTGCATGTCTTTCAAAAACAAGTACGGAGTTCTTATAATCTGGAAGATTTATGGGCCGATGCCGACCGTAAGGATATTGAGGACTTGTTTTAATGTATCCTCTTAGTGAGTCGGTCAGGATAACCCGGAGCAAGGGTTGAAATTTTTTTTCGAATGGATAATATCTAATTCTTATATGACAGAAAAGGAACAAAAAGATCCCAAAACAACTTCCGGTTCCGCCAAGGAACCTAAAAAGAGGCCTTCAGGGCCTGGTAAGGAAGCAAAAAACACGGGGAAAAAACCTGAAGGGGTAGATCCGAAAAACCAGGGGCCCAAAATCCCTAAGTTCAATGCTTACTGGATTTATGGTCTTATATTAATTGCACTGGTTGTTGTAAGTACTTTTAATTTGGGGCAGGGTCCTCAAAACCTCTCCTACAGCGTTTTTGAAGACAAACTTCTGCCGGGAGGAGATATCAAGCGTGTTGTTGTGGTGACCAATGAAGGTGCTGCCGAAGTGACGATTGCTCCCGAGGCTATCGATAAGTATCGTGAGCTTTTTAAGGGAGACTATGCCCCTCCGGCAGCGGGTCCTCATTTTACGGTGAAAATTCCTACCATCGACCGTTTTGAAGAAGCTCGGAAAGCGGCTGAGAATGCCAACAATATAAGTATTCCGGTGGAGTACGAAGAGCGGGTTAACTTTTTTCGCGATTTCCTGACTATGATGTGGCCCTTATTGCTCATTGTTGTTATCTGGATTTTCATTTTCAGGAGAATGAGCTCCCAGGGAGGCGGAGGAGGTGCCGGAAACATTTTCAGCGTTGGGAAATCCAAGGCCAAGATGTTTGACAAAGAAGACAATATTAATATCAATTTTGCTGATGTTGCTGGTCTTTCAGAAGCTAAACAGGAAGTGGAAGAGATTGTTGAATTCCTCAAAAAGCCGGAGAAGTTCACTGAATTGGGAGGTAAAATTCCCAAAGGCGCTTTGCTTATAGGCCCTCCGGGTACAGGTAAAACATTGCTTGCCAAGGCGGTTGCCGGCGAAGCCAATGTGCCCTTTTTCAGTATGTCGGGGTCCGATTTTGTTGAAATGTTTGTGGGTGTGGGTGCTTCACGTGTTCGTGATTTATTCAGAAAAGCCAAAGAAAAGGCTCCGTGTATAGTATTTATTGATGAGATTGATGCCATTGGGCGCGCCCGTGGGAAAAATGCTGGCTTTAGCAGCAACGATGAACGCGAGAATACGCTTAATCAGTTGCTGACAGAAATGGACGGTTTTGGGTCCAACAGTGGTGTGATTATTCTTGCTGCAACCAACCGTGCCGACGTGCTGGATCGGGCGCTGATGCGTGCTGGACGTTTCGACCGTCAGATTGCTGTCGAACTTCCGGATATGATTGAAAGGCAACAAATATTTAAAGTCCATTTGCGTCCACTTCGATTGAAAGATGATGTGGATCCTGATTTTCTGGCCAAACAGACACCTGGTTTTTCCGGAGCCGATATTGCAAATGTCTGTAACGAGGCTGCTCTGATTGCTGCACGACGCAATAAAAAACTTGTTGAAAAGGATGATTTCCTGGATTCAGTGGATCGAATAGTGGGTGGACTGGAGAAGAAAAATAAGATTATCAGTAAAGATGAGAAGCGAGCCATCGCCTATCATGAAGCTGGTCATGCTGTCATCAGCTGGTTGCTGGAATATGCTCATCCGCTGGTTAAAGTGACTATTGTGCCCCGTGGAAAAGCTTTGGGTGCCGCATGGTACTTGCCTGAGGAGCGGCAGTTGACAACCTCTGCACAGATTCTGGACGAAATGTGTTCTGCGCTTGGCGGCCGTGCTGCCGAGGCATTGATTTTCAATCAGATTTCCACCGGCGCCCTCAACGACCTTGAGAAGGTGACACGTCAGGCTTATGCCATGGTTTCCTATTTTGGTATGAGTACCAAGCTGGGAAATATTAGTTTCTTCGATTCTTCCGGGCAAAGTGAATATTCTTTTCATAAGCCATACAGTGAGAAAACTGCTGAATTGATTGACAACGAAGCTTCCTCTATTGTGGAAGAGCAGTACGAACGTGCCAAAAAAATTCTCACCGAGAATAAGGAGAAACATGCGGTGGTTGCTGAATTGTTGCTCGAAAAAGAAGTAATTTTCGGTGAAGACCTGGAGAAAATTTTCGGTAAAAGAAAAGGCCCTCAACATGTGATTCAGTCCAATGGTAATAGTAATGATGAGGAGCAGTCGGAAAAGTCCGAAACCCCCGATCAACAGGATGCAAATAGTGAAAGCAAGCAACCTTCAACCGATGATGGATCCTGGAAAAAAGATGAATCAGAAAAAAAGGAATAATCACTCACGCAGCGCCATTCTTAACCGTTTGAGGCAGACATCTGATTCTTACAGAAGTGGCGTGAAGGTGAAAACTGCTCCTGATGGGCTTGTTTTTCCAAAAGTTTGCGATTTGCTGGCCAACTTCAGAGATGAATTGGAGCAATTGGGGGGAGAGGTGGTTTTATGCGATGGTGTTGGAGATCAGATGGGTTGTTTTAACCAACTGAAGGAGAAGCGTGGCTGGTCAACGTTTGCTTGTATTGATTCGGGATTAAAAGAACTATTGAATTTTTACGGAATCAATGGGGAGCAGATAGATCCGGTACTTGATGAGGT
Organism: Marinilabilia sp.; assembly: GCF_016278715.1. GTDB lineage: Bacteria > Bacteroidota > Bacteroidia > Bacteroidales > Marinilabiliaceae > Marinilabilia. Next base: position 19,742 of record NZ_JADQBH010000216.1, read on the forward strand.
TGAGGTTGGGGTCACTCGTTGTGAAGCACTCGTAGCATTGACCGGTAGTGTAATGGTAAGCAGTATGGGTGGTTCAGGGCGAAGACTTAATATTTTTCCTTCTGTTCATATTGTGCTGGCTCAAAAAAGCCAACTGGTGGAGTCAATTGCTGAGGGGTTCGATGTTGTAGGAAAAAAATACACACAACCACCAAGTCAGATTTCTCTGATATCAGGCCCAAGCAGGACTGCCGATATAGAAAAGACACTTGTGATGGGAGCTCATGGTCCCAAAGAATTGATAGTTCTGGTGGATACCCGGAACTGAAAATCAGAAAATCCAAGGCATGAATAATTTTTTGCAGAGAACAATTACCGGTTTATTTTTTGTTATTGCCATTGTTACAGGTCTTTGGTGGCACCCTTTGGCTTATATGACCATCTTTGCAATTGTAATCATGCTTGGAATGTACGAGTTTATCAGAATGATTGATGGGCTGGATGCCAAGGTCCGCGTGATTTGGGCCCTTACCATTGGATTATTTTTGTATCTGAGTTCCTTTTTTAT
>NZ_JADQBH010000152.1:0-13051 GCF_016278715.1 Marinilabilia sp.
TTATCGATAAATCAGCATTATCATAGTTGCTGTAGATATAATCTTTTACAATCTGCATTCTTTTTAAAAGCTCCTTTCTTGTGGACCGTTTTGCAGTAGAAATGTTAAGCATTCGGCCCTTATCTTTATGGTCTATGTAGAGGCTATACTCCAGAAGTTCAAAAAAGAAAATTTCTTCCTCTTTTTGCTGGAAAGAACCGAGGAGCTTTTTTAAACCAGACGATTTATAATGTAACTGATTTACAAATCTATAGCTTGTGTTGCTGCCATCAGGATAATCGAGCAAATTCTCGTTTGAGCTTAAAAGTGTATGGAGTGCTTGCGTATAAAATGCATAATTAAAATGCACATTAAATGTGTCGACCCTTGCTTCAGAGTCAATTTCATAACCAAACGATTCAAAAGGATTGGACAAATAAAAGGTTTGTTCACAAACCCTTAAATCTCTCTTGCTATGATATAACTTTACTGTCCCTTTTGTATTGGCAAAAATACTAAAAGAACTTTCTGATACAGATTTCTGATAACTTTTATAGGAGGAGTTGACTATTACATTTGGCCATTCCAGATCATTGGTTTCGGCATGAACCTTATTCCTCAACCTGTCTAGTACTGCCTGTTCCGGGAAATGAGTTGCAACCATTAGCTCGTGTTGAATGGATTATTACAATCGTATTTTTGTTAAAACAATTGTAAGTTTCCTGCCACATAATAATGTATGATGAGACAATTACCAAATTCCGTCATCAATTTCAAAACATTTTTCCTTTATGCTTTGTTCAGATGATAATTTTTTACTACGCTTATCCTACCCTGCATTCGATAAAATACACTTGAATTTAAAGCAAAACAATTTAACCTGATTAATTGACAAATAATCTATTGCGAAGATTCATGAAACGAAGTTCGAATAAGTCAATTTACACCAGCTTCCTTAGCGCGCAAAACTAAATTCAAAAGCTATTTATTCATACCACGACACTAATCATCTTTCCTTTTAAAGAATTGTATAGCTGATTTCAGTTGCTCTGCCTGGCTGGCCAGTTCTTCAGCATTAGCAGCTAACTCTTCGCTTGAAGAGGCGTTCTGCTGAGTAACTGTATTAAGCTGTTGAATGGCATTATTAACCTGGTCTGCACCACTGTTTTGCTCCAGACTGGACGCTGATATCTCCTGAATAAGCTGGGTAGCAGTTTCCAATTGAGGAACAGTTTCCATTAAAATAGTCCCCGATTCATTGGCTAAAAGGACATTGTTCTGCGCTAGTTTTATTATTTCCTCAGCAGCTTGTTTGCTTTTTTCTGCGAGTTTACGCACTTCGGAAGCCACCACGGCAAACCCTCTTCCATGTTCCCCGGCTCTTGCCGATTCAACAGCAGCATTTAGAGCAAGAATATTTGTCTGAAAAGCAATGTCGTTGATAATTGAGATTTTCTGTGCAATGGCTTCGCTTGCGTTCAACGATTTTGTTGATTTATCAGCAGTTTGATGGATTTTGTTTAAGTTCTGCTGGGACATCTCCTCAGTTTTACGGGCATTCTGGGTGTTGTGTCCAATATTGGCAGCAATTTCCTCCATTGTAGAAGAAACTTCCTCCAGAGAACTTGCCTGTTCATTTGCACCCTGGGAAAGCTGTTCGGAAGCAGAGCTCATTTGCTGACTGGCCAACGCAATATTATCGGCTCCGGAGGCAATTTCAGAAATAATAATATTGAGTTTGCCAACCATTTGATTTAAAGCTTTCGTTAGCTGGCCCACTTCATCATCCTGATCCAAGTCAATAGAAACATTGAGATTCCCGTCAGCTATTGACCGGGCCAGAGACAGACTTTTGTTCAGACCGGACGTTATGGATTTGCTGATAGCCGTATTAATAACTATAAATATGAGGATGCCGACAATCAAGGCAAGAATAATGGAATTCCTGGTTTTGTTTACACGTTCTAAAAACTCGTCCTCGTAGATGGAAACCGATACAAATGATTCGATACGGTCGATGTATTTAAAATACTGATATTTTGTTCTCCCTTCCCATTCATATTCTGTTTTGCCCTCTTCTTTATTTGATTCAATAAGTTGCTTAAAAAACTCCTGATCGCTGTGATTTTCTCCTTCATTTTCAGGGTGTAAAATAAAGGTACCCTCTTTATCAATTAAGAATGGATAACCTGATTCGAAATATTTTTTACTATTGAACGCCTGACGCAGATCTGATAAATCCTTTTCTGGCAGGCCATAGTACAATATTCCTATTATATCTTCGCCCTTTTTTATCGGGAAATAACCTGTGAGATACCAATCGTTAACTACAAACGCACGTCCATAAAAAGAATCTCCATTCATGATGGATTTAACCACCTCTGAGCTATTGGGAATAAATGTTCCGACAGCTCTTTCTCCGTTTTCTTTTGTAATGTTGGTGGAAATGCGAAGAAAACCCTGAGGTATTTTTTGAAAAATGGTTGCAGTTCCTCCAATCCTGCTTGCAATTGTATCCACAATTGCTGAAGAGTTTTGGATAATGTTTCCGTTAAGTTTCCAGCTTTTGGTTTGAACCGGGACAGATTCTTCAGTAATCTGATTTGTTGCATTGAAAGCAATTCTGGAATCTGAGATATTCAATTCTCCCTGATTGGAAAAGTATTCCCGGGCATACTCTAACCCAATGGCTACCTGTTGCTGGTTTTTTCGAATTTCTTCTTCTATAAGGGCCCCAATATCATTGGTGTGTTCCCTCATTCTTTCATCGGTTTGCTCCTGCAACTCTTTCTTTTCCTCTGAAATAATATATATTCCAAGTATCCCGATAATAAAGGCCATCGTGAAGCCTAAAATAAAATTGAGCCTTATGCCAATTTTAATGTCTTTTAATCTCTTCATTCGCTAAAGATTTTTCAATTGTTTACCTGCCAGCATGTTCCGCAAAATTAAGAACCCGCAAATTTTTATACATCCATCCTTCTATTAAAACATTGGGTAGGTTTCTGTGGGCGAGGTGAAAAATCAAGGTCTCAAGTCAATTGCTAATTGACCTGCTTTAAGTTAATTCTTATGTCTGGGGAAGTGGTGGTTTTTAACAAGTACTCAGATAATCTCTCTAAGTAACTTTTCTGGAAGGATAAAAGGGTGTTCTGTTGACTTTTGGTATACGGCAATCTTCAGTTATAGGTTAGTCCTTTTTTGAAAATAAAACATTTTTTATTCTAAAAATTGTTTATTTCAATGTTCCACAAAATTAATGCACTCCAGGTCTTGAAAGTTTCCAAAAAACTCCCCAGCGGCCTAAAACAGAAACTGCCGGATAAGGTCCAACAACGGGAATAGCCAGAACCAAACAAGGTATATAAAAGAATCAAATCAGAATTAGCCAGAGAAGCTATTTGCTTAGAAATTATTTTTTTTGTCCACGAAACGACTGAAAGGAGTTCGATAACTCCTTGAAAAGGCAATTATGATGTTGTCAATTGCACTAATTTTAGTCACACCTGAAGTGCGACATTAAACGGCTTCGCCGTTTTTCAATAAAGCTGTAAAACAGATTTTTCGCTCGACTCTACCGCTTGCTTGCAAGAATTCGCTTAATTCGAGAAATTCGTAGACCCCAAACAAAAAATGGGGAAGCCATTTTATAATAAACCATTGAGAATATTTTGCCCAAAAACCACGCTTCTAAGAGATAAGGCACAAAGAGGTGGAATTTTTAATATCGTGGGGATTAATTCAGCCCCAACTGTCAGGTTAAATGGCAGCTACTTCATATTTGTCTAATTATCAACATCTTTTATTATTACATCATGAGCACCACCTTCAATGATGCTTGTTGATGAAACTAAAGTGATTTTGGCTTTAGATTGTAATTGTTTAAGTGTAGACACTCCACAACTACACATTGTTGATTTTATTTTCCCCAATGTTTGCTCTAAGTTGTCCTTCAATTTGCCAGCATAAGGAACATAACTATCAACGCCTTCTTCGAATTTCAAATTACTGTTTCCTCCCATATCATATCTCTGCCAATTTCTGGCTCTGTTGGAGCCTTCACCCCAGTATTCTTTTACATAGTTTCCTCCAACTAATAGTTTTCTTGTGGGGCTTTCATCAAAACGGGCAAAGTATCTTCCCATCATTAAAAAGTCCGCACCCATAGTAAGCGCGAGCGTCATATGATAGTCCTGAACAATTCCTCCATCTGAACAAATTGGAACATATTCACCGGTTTCTTCAAAGTACTTATTTCTTGCCTCAGCAACATCAATCAATGCTGTAGCTTGTCCACGACCTATTCCTTTTTGTTCTCGTGTGATGCAAATAGAACCGCCCCCAACACCAACTTTAATAAAATCGGCTCCTGCTTCTGCAAGATATAGGAAACCATCTTTGTCAACGACATTACCAGCACCTATAAAAATATCATTTCCATATTGTTTCCTGACATATTCAATCGTTTCTTTTTGCCATTCTGAAAATCCATCAGAAGAATCAATGCATAATACATCAACCCCGGCATCTATCAAAGCCGGAATTCTATCTCTATAATCACGAGTATTTATTCCTGCTCCAACCATCAATCGTTTATTTGAATCTAAGAGTTCATTTGGATTTCTTTTATGACTGTCATAATCCTTTCTAAAGACAAAATATTTAAGGTTGTGATTTTCATCAACAATGGGCAACTGATTAAGCTTATATTCCCAGATAATATCGTTTGCTTCTCCAAGAGATATCCCGTCTTTTGCAGTTATCATGTTCTCTATCGGAGTCATAAAATCCTTCACCTTCTTTTCGGAATCATCTCGACTAATGCGGTAATCTCGACTTGTTACTATTCCCAGAAGTTTTCCTGATGGCTCTCCATTATCTGTTACTCCAACTGTCGAAAAACCTGTTTTTTCTTTTAATGCGATAATATCTTTAAGCGTATTTTCCGGTGTTATATTTGCTCTACTCTCGACAAACCCAGCTTTATATTTTTTTACTTCCATGACCATTCCTGCCTGGTCTTCAATAGACTGAGAACCGAAAATAAAAGATAAACCGCCCTCTTTGGCCAATGCAATTGCCAATTTACTATCTGAAACAGATTGCATAATGGCAGATACAAAAGGTGTGTTTAAACTTATTCCTGGCGTCTCATTCTTCTTATACCTTACCAGTGGGGATTGTAGGTTTACGGCATCAGGAGTATGCTGCTTAGTGGTCAGTCCAGGTATTATTAAGTATTCATTAAATGTTCTGGAGACTTGGTTTATAATATTTGCCATAAGTTTGAAAATAAAAATTTCGGGAAAGTTAAGAAACTTTTAAAAAAAATTTGACGAGTTAAGTTCTTAGACAAGTCAAAATTGACACGAAAGGCAACGCTATTAAAGGAAATTTTGAGGCAGTATAAGAGTTCAAAAATCGAAAGCAGCCCAAAGGATAAAACTTAAACAGTTTCTAAACAGGCCCTCAATGCTCCGCCAAAAACATTTACAAACAACTGATAATCAATTTATTGCTAGGTCGGACGAACAAGCCTTAGCTCACTCAAAATAAAAACTTTACGTCATTGCATCACTGCGTTTAAGCCTTTTTTAACGGACTATGCTTCCCTAAAAAACAACTAGACATTTTATTCGGTTATTTCAACATGATTACCTTCCGGATCTAAAATGACACTTTCGTAATAACCATCCCCGGTTGTCCTGGGTTCTCCTAATATTTCAAATCCGTCAAGTTTCAAACGTTTTGTAAGGTTATCAACCACATCTTTCCCTCCCACAGACATAGCAATATGGGCCAATCCATTAACTGTCCCCTTGTCGCCGTGCCCTTTCGGGATATCAATTCTTTTCATGAGTTCAATACGCGCTCCTCCTTCAAAAGAAAGAAAATACGACGAAAACCCCTTTTTATCATTTAGATACCTTTCACTACAATTCATGTGAAAATAGGTCTGATAAAAATCCCGCATAATTTCTAAATCACTGGTCCAAATCCCTATGTGTTCAATTCTCATTTTCATGTAATCTTTCTCCTTTTTCTTTCTATTATTCAGTTGCAAAACGCAATAACTACCTGATTTTAAAATTCATCACACCCAACGTCCTAAGAAAATATGCTTGGTTTAACAAAGCCTCTAATATCAAACGGGTGCAAGCACCAATTGATAGGAGACCAATTATGAGCTGGATGTTCTTTGTTAGGAAACTCGCTTTTGTTTTCCACTTTCTTTTATAGTTTTTTCCAGTCGAGATTGTCTGGTTTTTTCTTGCATAGCACTCATTATCCAACGGATTACCGCTTTTCTATAAGATGGTGCCTGTTTCATAAAAAAGTCCCACGCAATTTTGTTCTTTCTAAATTGTTTCTCATAATTTGAGTCAAGAAACACGGTATCATTTTCGGAAGAGTAAATTTCGGATTTTTTTTCTTTCCGTAAACTAAAAACTTTTAGTCCGGCAGGCTTCATAAGTCCTGCTTTGGTAAGTTCTTCAATTTTTTTAATATTGATTGCACTCCAATTACTTTTACTCCTGCGTGGTGTAAAACGAATACAATAGCTCTCTTTGTCGATGGATCTTCTAACTCCATCTATCCAACCAAAACAAAGTGCCTGGTCAACCGATTGTGACCAGTTCATTGAAGGTTTTCCGCTATCAACCTTATAAAACCCAACAATTAGTTCTGTCTCTTTTTCATGGTTACTTTCCAGCCATCTTCTAAATTCATCTTGTGATTTAAAAAAAGTAGCCGTTTCTTTAGTCGGGTTTAATTTTGTACTTTCAGATTTGTTCTCAGTCATCAGTTCAAAAATTTATTATTGTGTCAGTACAAGAAAAAAACAGAGCCCCGGATCCACGAAAAGATTTTCCGGAGGCAGAAAAGACGATAGGGTTCACGCGAAGAGGCATGATTAAACCTAAAAGATAAAAAAATATGATCGGTCTATTTTCTTAATGCCTAGTTAAACCCTTGCAATACACTGAAAGTCAGTTGTTTGCACTTAATGGTTTTTGCTTGTTAAAATTCAACATATCAAGATCTTGGGAAATATCTTAAATCTTATATCAATATCAAACCTGTCCTAAATAAATATTTTAAAGAGCTAAATGACATGTTTGGATCCGACCTTGGCAGGTAAGCCTAAAAACAAGGTTGTTTTATCGTAAAATCGTCTCTGTCTGAATCCCGTGCGCGCAGCAAGCGAGATGAGTTTTGACAATTACGATGAAAGAACCGTAGTTTTTAGAGCGAAAGCTGGCTAAGTCTTGGATTATTGCGATTAGCGAGGACAGTATCAAGCTTGCTTGAATACTGTCGAGTGTAGCAATAATCATGTAAATAATTATTGCGATAAGGGAGAGCAGTATCAAGCTTGCTTGAATACTGTCGAGTGTAGCAATAATCATGTAAATAATTATTGCGATTAGCGAGGACAGTATCAAGCTTGCTTGAATACTGTCGAGTGTAGCAATAATCATGTAAATAAATATTGCGATAAGGGAGAGCAGTAGCCAAGCTTGCTTGAGTAATGCCGAACGTAGCAATATTCATGGAATAGTTTTTTTGTCCCGAAATAGGTTTTTGTTGGTTTTGGAAAACAAAACCTTACAAAACCATGATCGGGATCAGGGTTTAAGAGATGAAATCCCTTTTGTGAAATATTTTGGACACTAATTACCTTATATCTAAAAATCTAACGATCTATTGTTTTCTATGACCCAAATAAAAATAAAAGCAACTCCCTTTTCCTGGTTCAGATTCCAGCCATAAATGGCCACCGGAAGCTTTAATAATCTTGGAAACTAATGTAAGTCCAAGCCCCAGTCCCGGATTAATACGCTTTTCATCAGTTTCAATCTTTTCAAATGCATTAAAGATAGAATCTCTGTTTTCGGGAGAGATCCCACTGCCGGTATCTCTGACAAAAAACACCTGATTTTCAACCGAATCAGTAAAACAACCAAATTCCACCACACCTTCATCAGTATATTTCAATGCGTTACTGATGAGATGAACCATTATCTCCTGCAGATAAGCAAGATTGGTTTTTAAAACAAAATCTTCAGGAAGCCGGAGAGACGTTTTTAATTCGATTTGAGTTTTATTATAGTGGCCTTTTAGTGAATGAGCTTTTTCCTTTAGTTTTTTGCAAAATTCAGAAGGGATTACTTCATCGTCAGGACTGAAAGGAAAATCACCTGCCTGCATACGTGAGAGGTTAAGCAACGAATCAATGAGAATAAGTAACTCATCTGTTTTGGCATGCAACATCCCAGCAAAGTTTTCTTTCTCCGCTTCAGGAATATCGGAATAAAGCAAAACTTCAGTCAAGCCTTGTATTGCGTTTAGAGGAGTGCGAATCTCATGCGAAAGATTCCGAAAAAACTGTTCTTTGATTTTATCTGACAGAGACAGTTTCTTTTCAAAAAAGCGGATTCGATTTTGTTCATAAACTTCAAAAGATTCCTTAAGTCTTTTGAAGGAAAGAACCCCACAAAATTTTTGTTGATGATCAATCACCGGAAGCGCTGGAATTTGGGCAGAATTCATAATCTCCAGGGCCTGATGGATACTTGAATCAGGAAATAGAGAAGGTTTTGGAGTAAGGCAATCGATCACAAGTATTTTCTTCCTTTCAAAAACATCAGAGATAGTAAGTAATCCCTGAAATTTGTCCTGGTTTTCCATTACAACGAAATACTGCTTTTCCTTTAGTTCTTCTTCAATGCTGTTAACTCCTGCCAATGGTTCTGTACGTGGGTAATCTGTTTCAATATAGGGTTCGATAACCATGACTTCAAATATCTAATTCAATCGTGTCGTAGTGAATTCTCAATCGAAAATCTACTTTTAAAATTTCAGAGGGCGAAATATAGGGAATTACTTTCTTTTTTAAAATAGTCATGACCTGGTCAATCTCAATTTTGTTAAGAATTTTTCGATTGATGAAAACTGCTTCCACATTAGGTAAGTCTAAATCAACTGTTTCAAACTCGTTGGGAACGAGTAATTCAAAAAGTTTGGTAACACCGGTCTTTCCCTGGGGTGATTTCTTTCCAACGATTAATATGTCCTCAAAAGGAGGAAGTTTTACCTCTTCAAAGCCTATTTCAACTGAGTATTTTGGGGTAGTCTTATCCATTAAATATTTTTTTAAATTCTCTAGACTACGAAACATAAGAGCTAAAAGTTTCAATAATATCAATCCAATATTCAAACCCAATAATACCCATTATTCTGAATTGCTATTGTTCTGGAACTATTTATCCATTTCGATTGCTTTCCGGGAGAATCGACCACAACTTTTTCATCGGAGATGACGCATTTACACATTATTCAGTAAATGCATTAGAATAGTTTTATAGAGACATTTGTTACCAAACCAGTCAGGTAAATTGATTGATTTTGTGTTCGTTCAGGACATCAACCCCGAAACTTCGGATTACAGTTACTCAAAAATAAAAAAATAATCTATTGTTGTTCCAACCCCTTTATCAATATGGTGTCACAATCAGCAGCCTTTAATTATCTGGCGAGTTTGATATATTCATTTTTACCACATAAACCGCCCAATAAGTTGAGTCTGGACAGAACCAATTGGAAATTTGGCAAAACAGATATCAACATATTAATGTTAAGTGTTTTTTTGAAAGGCGTAGCAATCCCAACTCTTTGGAAATTACTGCAATTCAAATCTTACCAGAATGGAGTATTCAAGCTTGATTTTCTCAAATTCAATATCGGGTGGGGATGCCGAAGAAGAACCTGATGCTCTGACAACCATATTTGCTATTCCTTCATTCTTTACCTCAAATGCACCAAAAATATGAGAATTTAATTCCTGAATATAAATTGCCTTCCCAGTTTCCTGACCGATAGCCCGGGTAAGTGATCCGGCTTTTTCTTTTGCAGCTTTTATGGCGTCAACCTTTACTTCCATCTTGAATTTGTCCATATCGGAATGATCTGCTTTTTCAATGGAAATATTTGAAATTCCCAATGAATGCAAACCTCGAAACACCTGTCCGGCTGTTTTTGAATCGTTCACAACCAACTGATATTCTTTTTGAGCATTGATACCAGAACCAAGAATCCAGTAATTCCGGAAATTACTAACCATATCCTTTACCGCCAGTTTTTTGGAAACATCAATTTCCAATTCCTTTAATTTCTTAATCATTGATTGCTCAACCTCATCAATGCTCTGCTTCCCTTTTAAATCTTTCTCGTCAAGAAGAATCTTCAGATATATTTCATTCGGAACTACTTCCATTTCAGCTTTTCCTGTGACCTCGATGTAGTTGGTGTCAATAAAATTTTTTGACCCCATTTGACTGTAGGCCGTCAGCGAGAATGTTGTCATAATAATAATTAGTAAGTTCTTCATTCTTCAAAAATTTAGTTAAAAAATTGATTTAATTAACATTACCACTGCCAGCCGAGAAAAAATCGAGCTTGCTTCACTGCGTTACCAATGACATTCAGATTTCAGGTTATCTTGGTCTGGAAGCGGTTTTCAACCAATATAATAATTGCATCCTATTAGAATTTTGGTACTATTCCAAAAATGTAGCAATATAACCTCAAATTAAACTATTAGACGGAGACTACCCCTTTGGGTTGCGCTAATATCGGCTTTTGCCCATCTGTATAATTATCACAAGAGATTTGGGGAAAATGGTAACATAACGGACTTAGGTGACCCGAATCCAACAGCTTATGGTGTTTGCTGGAACACCTCCGGTTCGCCAACCACTTCTGACAACCACACCGATGAAGGAATAACTTCTTCCACCGGTGCTTTTACAAGCAGTATTACTTCATTAACCCCGAATACCACTTATTTTGTACGGGCATATGCCACCAATACTGCAGGAACTTTCTATGACAATCAAGTATCATTCACAACCCCCATGGCAACATCCATAGAAACATTATCAGAGGCTGAATTAAAAGTCTATCCGAACCCAACCGCTGGAATATTGTACATGGCCGACAGTCTGAAAAATACTAAATTCGAAGTATTCAATATTGCCGGAGAGCGTGTAAAAACCGGAAATATTAAGGATAATAGTATAAATTTAGCTAATCTTAAAACCGGTATTTATCTTATTGTAATCAATAATTTCAAATACAGGGTGATTAAAAAATAATCATATCATTTACCTAACCTGGACGAACCAGAACAAAAAAAGTTAAAAAAAATGACACTACTAACCGATAAAAGTTTGAGATTTCTTTCCCGAATGGTCGGAATTCTCAATAACATTCAGACTTGAGGTAAATGGGTTTGGGAGGGGACATTTTCAGCTGCACCGAAAACGCCCCCTCCTTTCCACCCTCCCTCATGCTCCATCCCTTTAGTTTTAAGTCCCCCCTTGATAGAATTTAGGAGGCCCACCCCTTTTCGTTTAAAATCCCTATCTTCACATTAAAAAACAAACCTTTCGTTATGCTACAACTTACCGATACTGCCATCACCGCCGCCTTGGCAGGTGCTGCAGAAATTATGGATGTCTATGACAACCACGACTTTCAGGTGCAGACCAAAGAAGATAATTCTCCGCTGACCATCGCAGACTTGAGAGCCCACAATATCATCAAAAGTCATTTAAAAAGAACGGGCATTCCTATCCTCAGCGAAGAAGGAGCCACCATCCCATACGAAGAACGAAAAGATTGGTCGCGTTTCTGGCTGGTGGATCCACTGGACGGTACCAAAGAGTTCATCAAACGCAACGGAGAATTCACCGTTAATATCGCCCTTATAAAAAAAGGGATACCTGTTTTGGGAGTGGTCTATGCCCCCGTGTTACAGGAAATCTATTACGGAGATTTTGAAAATGGGGCTTTTAGAGCACAACACATCTCTCCAGTCGAAACGCCGGATACCATTTCGCCCAGAGCCGAAAAACTCCCCCTGCCACAGGAACGTGAAACCTTAAATGTGGTGGCCAGCAAGTCACACCTCGACAAAGAGACTAAAAACTATATTGCACACCTGGAACAAACATCCGATCTGCCCGTAAAAACGGTTAACATCGGAAGCTCCCTGAAACTGTGCCTGGTTGCTCTTGGGGAAGCTGACATTTACCCTCGTTTTGGCCCCACCATGGAGTGGGACACCGGCGCGGGTCATGCTGTAGTGAAAGCCGCAGGAAAGCGAGTGCTTCAGGTGGATAGGGACGAAGAACTCGTTTACAACAAGAAGGACTTGCTCAATCCGTTTTTTGTGGTGAAGTAAAGGGAGTAGGGCGCCAAAATCCCCCGACTGAGGTTGAGACTGAAGTTGAAGTTGAGTATTTGAGGTTGAGGTTGAGACTGAGTATTTGAGGTTGAGGTTGAGGTTGAGGTTGAAAATTATTGGTTGCCTGCGAAGAATCTCGTTCTGATGAAGAGCGTCTTGTCATTCTGAGCCTGCAAAGAATCTCAAAAAGGTTAAACGTTTTTTTGTAAAAAATCATACCGGAGTAACCTGGGATTAATTTATTAGCATTGAGGCACATAAGGCATATAGGTTATTAAATAAACTCTGTGTTACTCGGTGCTTCCTCCGTGAAACTCTGTGTAATAACCCTGTTGCGGAGCAGCCTCGGTGCTCCTCGGTGTCCTCTGTGGTGAAACCCGTTGCGAAGCAACACACATCCCTTCCTTTTAACTTGCTACCTGCCCTTTCAGGGCGCAAATAATGACCTGGATTCTTTTCCCGGGACGGTGCCCCGGGCTATGATTAGTTGGGCTTTCAGCCCGTTTTTCTGTTTCTCGGTTCTCCAATAAGACGAAAATCTGTGTCCATCTGTGCCATCCGCGGATTAAACCAAACAAAAATAAACTCTGTGTTACTCGGGGCCTCCTCCGTGAAACTCTGTGTAATAACCCTGTTGCGGAGCAGCCTCGGTGCTCCTCGGTGTCCTCTGTGGTGAAACCCGTTGCGAAGCAACACACATCCCTTCCTTTTAACTTGCTACCTGCCCTTTCAGGGCGCAAATAATGACCTGGATTCTTTTCCCGGGACGGTGCCCCGGGCTATGATTAGTTGGGCTTTCAGCCCGTTTTTCTGTTTCTC
>NZ_JADQBH010000152.1:13061-20040 GCF_016278715.1 Marinilabilia sp.
GGACGGTGCCCCGGGCTATGATTAGTTGGGCTTTCAGCCCGTTTTTCTGTTTCTCAAAGTTTTAATCGCAAAAAAAACTGGTGGATATTCCAATAACACGTTTCCCTCTTAAGATCGAAGAGCAAAAAACCAACAACTAACAGCTCCATACGCTCCCCCCTCCTGAATTAGCCTCGACTCAATGAAACATTTAGTCATTTTTTTTCGTACATTCGTCACGGAATTTACGTGTTTCATCACAAAGAATTATCAACTCAAGTAACCCGGCGACAACCACAGCCCCAAGCAGGTTGCCCCAATAAAAAAGATGAAGTATGAAGAAACTTTTACCCTCACTCGCAGTTCTTTTGGTATGGTTTACCACTATTTTTAATGTTCAGGCACAAGAGCCTGTGGTGGATACATATTTTCCTGGGCAAAATGCACCAGATGTTGCACTGGATGTGGAATTGAGCCTGAATTTCATTAACAACATTAAATATAACTCCTCAAGTACCTCCAAGTATATTAAAATAGTAGAAACGAACAACCCTACAAATGAATTACTAAAAGTTTTGATTGTTGACGGGGTAAAAATAGATTTTTCAGGGAGCATTGGATTAATTAACAATACTCTAACTCTTACACCCTCTTCAGCACTTGAGCCTGAGACTCAATACTCTATTATTATTCCAGAAGGTGCATTAGAGGATTTCACGACGTCAACGCCCTTCTCCGGCATTGACGACATCAATACAATCTGGCGATTCACCACCGTTTCTCGCCCGGCCCCTTCTTCAAAATATCCGGTTCACAATGCTATTGGGGTTACCGGACTGGAAACGCTTACCCTCACCTATAATGAAGAAATTGCATTTGCACCGAATAAAAACCTGAATATCTATAAAACTGGCGGAACTCTTTTTCAGACCATCAACACAACCTCCAACCCGGATTTACTGAACATCACCCTCTCCGGAACTGACTATATCATTGAAATATCTCACGAAGCCTTCGCAGGAAATCAGGAGTATTACGTAAATGTGGACGAAGGATTTGTAACCGCCGTAAACACAGGTGTTGGTTCTGCCGGCATTGCCGGAAGTACTGAATGGTCGTTTACCACGGTTGCCGAAGAGTTCAGTTTTTATTCCATTGGGCCAGCCAGCACGCCCGAAGGAATTGTTCACGCCAATACCCCGCTGTCAATTACCTACAGTGAAGCGGTCACACTTAGAGACAACAAAAACGTCATCATTTATTACAGTGGCACCGAAAACATTTTTCAAACCATCAACACGACAAATGATGCCGCTCTGTTCAGCTATGATCCCATCAATTTTAAGGTGACCATCAGCCATGACAATTTCCCGGGAGATACCTCTTTCGATATCGAAGTGGAAGAAGGACTGGTTACTGCCGATGACAACAATATTGCTTCGGAAGAAATTGGTGGATTAGCCGGAGTGTGGAGTTTTAGAACTGCGGCTCCACCATCCCTTCAGTCGGTAACACCTATAAACGGCGCAACCAACGTTTCCGGAAATCAACTACTGGAAATCACCTATGATCAGGATATCGTTCCCGGAAATAATAAGAACCTGTACATCTATACCGCAACAAATGAACTGGTCCAAACCATCAACACACAAACCCACGGAGCCAGCTTTACCGCAACCAACAACTCATTAAGCATCAGCCACGATGCACTACCGGGGAATACTCAGTTTTACATACTGATGGATGAGGGATTGGCCCTTTCTGCCACCACCCAGATCGAAGCTGCCGGCATCAGCAGCGAAACCAGCTGGACTTTCACCACCACCAGCGGGCCACAGACTGAACTATTTACCCCTGCTGCCCTTGCAACCGGAGTATCGGTTACGGCTCCTTTTGCCATTGATTTCAATGAAAACATTGCACCCGGAGCTATCGGGAATATTACCATCAGGCTGAGTGATGAAACATTGGTGGAGGCCATTCCTTTCGACAGCGAGTTGCTCACTTTCAGCAATGATATTCTAACCATCAACCATTCTGCTCTTACACCAGAAACAACCTATCACATCCAGATCGACAACAATGTGGTGGTATCGGATGCCACCGGAACACCCTGGGAGGGCATCAGCGACCAAAGCTGGAGTTTTACGACTGCAGGAGCACCCTCAATAAGCAGTTACTACCCCGAAAACGGCGAATTATCAGCTCCTGTAAACCAACCACTGGTACTGACTTTCTCTGAATACATTAAACGGGGAAACACCGGCTATTTGCAAATCAGAAAAGATGATGGCACCTCAAGCGGAATGGCTTTTAAAACGTTTTCGTTCGACGATCCCGGCCTCACATTTAATAACAATGAACTAACTATTACCCATGACCTGCTGCAACCCGCAACCACCTATTTTGTAAAAATCGACAATGGTGTGATCTTGTCGGATGGTACCGATGTTGCTTTTGAAGGCATCTCAGATAACAATCAGTGGCGTTTTACCACAGCTGAGGCCCCAACAACCCTGTCCTTCGACCCCGCCAATGCAAGTGTATTAACATCAGCAACCAATGACCTGGTGATAACATTTTCCGAAAACATAGAACTTGGAACTTCGGGAGCCCTCCGGATTAAGTATGCCACCGGAGCAAATGAGACATTTCAGTCCATCGCTTTCGACAACACCGGAAACATCAGCATTATTAATAATGTTATGAGTATTTCACATCTGGAGTTTCCACCCGGTGAAAGCTATTTCATCCTCATTGACGCAGGTTTTGTTAGGTCAACAGCCAGCGGAGTGGCATATTCGGGAATTCAGGAAACCTCCTCCTGGACCTTCACTTCACCTTCGGGGCCAGTCATTAGTACCTATCAACCCGTCAACAATTCCATTGACATACCGGTGGATGCTGAACTGACCCTCACTTTTGACCAACCTATTGCAATAGGAACGGGCAACATGATTCTTCACGATGAACTGGGTGGAAATGCAGTAACCGTACTTGCTAATTCTTCTCAAATAGCCATTGTTGGAAATGACTTGATTTTTTCGAATCTGGATATGCCGCATGAAGAAACCCTCTATGTCACCATGGATGCAGGATTTGTGAAATCGGCCGATACGGGTTTTGCTTTTGCCGGCATCACCGATGTATTGGAATGGACTTTCACCACCCTTCCGGAACCTCCGGCATGGACAACCGGCTACCCTGTGTTTAATTCTATCACCACCGACAATATCAATCTCGACCTTCAAACCAACATCAATGCCCTCTATTATTTTGTTATTTCTGACAGTGAGGCGGCTCCTACTGTTGAGCAAATAGCCGGCGGACTACTGGCCAATGATGTAACCGCCCCTGTATCAGGCAATGGAACATTGACAGGAGGAATTCCTCTGACACACAACAACATTGATATTTCAGGACTTACTTCCGGAGTCAACTATTACATGCACCTGGTTGCCAAACATCCAACCAAAGATCTCTATTCCAAAAGAACAAGTCTGCTGATAGATAAGGTGGCACCGGTTACCACTGTGTTTCCTGCCGATGGCACCGACTATTTTCCGGAAGATGGTACAATAAAAATCACTTTCAACGAGAAAATTTTCAATGCTTCGGGTGTTGAATACGACAATACCAATTTAACCGGATTAATTGCACTCACCCTCACCACGGGCAACACACCCGTTGCCCACTCGGCAAGCATCGATGCATCAGGTCGTGAAATTACGGTAACACCTTCCGTAAATCTGGATCCACGCACCAATTACACAATTACCGCTAATCAGGTGTACGACCTGATCGGTAACGGACAGATAGCTGCAACAACCACGACCTTCACCACCAATCAGGTGTACACCTGGACGGGAGGAGGAACAGGCGCTACTGCATGGTCAGATCCGGCCAACTGGGAAGGTCAGCCGCAGAATGGATTTACAGATGGCAGCGTTTACATCCCGAATACGGTAACAACCTATCCGGAAATCTCAACCAACACTTCCGTTCATAACCTAAACATTGAACCGGGTGCCGTGCTGACCCATTCGGCAGGAACCCTGGTGGTTACCGGAGAATTGAGACTGCAATCTACAGCCAATGTAAATGCCTCTTACATTTATATCGGAGGTACCCTTTCCGTGGCTGACGATAGTGTGAAGATTGAGCAGGCAGTTTCGGCTAATAACAGGAACTACAACATCGCTTCTCCTACCAGCGGAGCCTCTAAAACAGCTATGGGCGTAACCAATAATCTGTACAAGTGGAACAACAGTACCGGGCTGTACGAAACGGTAGGAGAATCCGAAATTCTCCTGCCTGGCAAAGGTTACATCATGAGAAGCGAGGTGGGGAAAATTATCTTTTCCGGAAGCATCAACCAGGCAGATGTGAATATTCCGGTCAGCTGGTCACCCGCGGGAAAAGGCTGGCATCTGGTAGGTAACCCCTTCACCGCCTCAATTGATTGGGTCAACATCACCAAAAACAATGTAGCAGACGGATTCTGGTTGTGGGATAACAACCAAAGTGTTTATGGCGTTTACAATCAGGAAGTGGGGACAGGAGTCAATCTTGCATCGTCAGTGATTCCGTCTAACCACTCTTTCTTTGTGAAAGTGCCTGCCGAACTGCGTCACCTTGAGTCATCTATCACCTTTGAGATTGCTGATGCACAAACAAACCAAAATTCGTACCTCAAATCGGCTTCTTCACCCCGCGTACTGAAAATTGCAGGAAGCAATGGCGAAGTCAGAGACGAAACGGCAATTGTGCTCCATCCGGAAGCCTCGGATGACCTGGACCACCTGGACACCGAAAAAATGTTTGCCAAATCTTCGCAAACCATTGAGCTGTATACCCCGTTAAGTGGCCCAAGCATTGCTATTAATGCCATTCCTAATGATGAATGGAACGAGAAAATCATTCCTCTTGGTTATTTTGCCAACAACACTGGCAGTTACCTCATTGAGGTTACCGAAATGGCCATTCACGACATTGACCAACTGCTCCTTACCGACCACATCGAAAACGAAGAATGGTTATTGACCGAAGATTCGCCCTACGCTTTTAGTGTGGATACCAAAGGAACCAACGAATCCCGATTTACTCTGAAGCTGGTAAGAAATTCGATTGCTACTGCCAACCAGCAACCGGAAAAACAGGATGAGAAATGTCTGGTTTACTCACAGCATTCGCAAATTGTGGTAGAAACACCCAAACTACAAAACCTCACCTATCAACTCAACGACATGAGCGGACGCATTCTTGAAAACGGAAAACTGTCCCCCAATGCCCCGAATCGCATTGATACACCAAATACCGGAGTGTATGTGCTTACCATCATGTCGGACCAGGGAAAAGAACAACACAAAGTAGCGGTGGAGTAATTCAGAAAAACAAGAGTCTGAGGTTAAGGTTAAGGAATTCTTTTGAAAAAAAATTTTCTTAACCTTCACTTTTTATAAGCCCTGATGAAGTTGATATCAAGACTTCGGCTTCGCTAAAGCAGGGTACTAATCTCATGATGTCCCCACCCCAACCCTCGTTCAAAAAGGGGGAAGCGTTGCTAAACCTTTATCTGCCCCTTACAGGGCGCAAATGATGACCTGGACCTCTTGTCCCGGGACGTTGCCCCGGGCTATTATTAATTGGGCTTTCAGCCCGCTTTCCAGTTTCTTACCGTTCTATGAGAATAATTTTCTGTGCCATCTGCGGATTGAACAAAATCAGACATATAAGAAAAGTTTTAAATTAACTCTGTGCGACTCTGTGCCTCCTCCGTGCAACTCTGTATAACAACCGCGTTGCGGAGCAACCTCTGTTCTCCTCCGTGTTCTCTGTGGTTAAACCCGGTTGTATACCCTCTTTCTACCGTTGTTATCTGCCCTTTCAGGGCGCAAAAAATGACCATCTCCTCGTTTCCCGGGACGTTGCCCCGGGCTATGGTTGGTTGGGCTTTCAGCCCGTTTTTATGCACCATGCCTTTTCTCTCTGCTCCACAAAAAAACTTATCTTTGCAAAAAACACCCACTTTGAAAAAACAAATCAACACACCGGGGCCAAGTTCCGCGAATTTGCCTGCCAAAGAATCGCTGGACATCATCGGTTCTGCATGCCGGGATTACTTTCAAAAATCCAACAAGGACCTAAGCATCGAAGTCTGGAGCAATATTGCAGAGACCGATCTCATTCCGGTTCATTACCTCTTCCGTCCTTTTAACGAGATGCCTACCCTGGAGCAGGACGCCCTGAAACAATGCCGCGGAAAAGTACTCGACGTAGGTGCAGGCGCAGGCTCCCATGCCCTTTGGCTACAAGAACAGGGATTTGAGGTGACGGCACTGGAAATTTCCCCCGGTGCCTGCGAAGTGATGCAAAAACGTGGCATTCAAAATATTCTGGAAAAGGATTTTTTTAACCTTCCCGAGGAAGTCCGCTACGACACCCTGCTGATGCTCATGAATGGCATAGGCATCGTTGGCACCACCGACAAACTAAAGGGGTTTTTCAATGTTGCCCGAAAACTTTTGAAACCCGGTGGTCAAATATTGGTTGACAGTTCCGATTTACGTTACCTCTTTCTGGAAGACGACGGCAGCATTCTCATCAACCTCAACGATCATTACTACGGTGAAGTGGAGTACCGCATGAGTTACAAAGGACGGAAAGGCCGCCGGTTCCCCTGGCTCTTTATTGACGACCAACTGATGGAGTACCATGCCGAAAAAAGCGGCTTCCGCTTCGAACGAATCGTTGAGGGTGATCATTACGATTATCTGGCCAGGCTAACGGTGGCTACCTGAATCTTAGAAATTTCGCAAAAAGATGATTACCCTGTTTCTCCGTGCCCTGTGTGGTTAAACCTCGTTGCGCAAGCAACCTTCATACCTTTCTTTTTATGTTTTTACCTGCCCTTTCAGGGCGTCAAAATTGACATGAACTTCTTTACCCGGGACGTTGCCCCGGGCTATGGTTGGTTGGGCTTTCAGCCCGCGGTTCTGTT
>NZ_JADQBH010000048.1 GCF_016278715.1 Marinilabilia sp.
AAAAGGTACTGTTTCGTCCTTTGTTGATTTTTTTGAAATGGTCGTCCCAACGGATAATGGTTTTTTCTTTACTCTCGCCAATGATTGACAGGCGCGTATTGAAGGCAGGGACTTTTATTTTTTCACGATAGACCCCGTTCTTTACAAAAATGGTTATGGGTTGGTCGGGAAACGACTTGGTGCTGAAAATAGCTTCCTGTATGGAAGTGAAATCCCCGCTGCTGTCAAGCGCTACGGTGATGCGGGTTTCATAGGCATAAGCCGTGGATGTAAAAATAAAAATGAGTGTGGTCAGTAGGAGAGTGTGTTTGAATGAAGTCATCAGGATGTTATTTTTTAAGTGTTCTGTCAAGAAAATTGCTCATGAGTTCAACGGTGGGTTCAAACCAGGGGTAAAACAGCCAGAATGGATGGACTTTTACCGGGAACGTGTGAACCTCATTATAAATAGAGTGTTGGTTGAGGATTCCGATTAATTCGTCCTGCCCCGAATGGAACCTGGGAAAACCGCTGTTGAGAAAAAGCATGGGCGGAGCATTCTTCCCTGCATAAAAAATTGGAGATGCTTCTTTCCATACTTGCGGTTTCTCATGATAGAAACCATTTAACCAAATCACATCGGCCGAGTTTCTATTTCTTGGTTTGTTGAGAGAGAGGGGAGCCAGAAAATTCATGGATCCGTCAACGACAATAATTGCCTGAACGGTGGTGGAGTCTTTATTATACCCCTGATTCCCTTCAAATTTTTCAACTCCCGGGGTCAGACCGATAAGTGCAGCAAGCTGTCCACCTGCGGAACTTCCGGAAATAGCAATTTTTTCAGGGTCAATGTCGTACTCTGTTGCGTGGGCTCTCGTCCACCTTAAAGCTGCCTTGATGTTGTGAACTGCTGCCGGATAAAGCGCTTCGGGCGACAGTTGGTATTCTACAGTGATGGTTACATAACCCCGGGCGGCAATTTGTTGTGCCAGCGGAATTTCCATGGATTTGTCGCCTGAACTCCAGCCACCTCCGTGAATCAGGATAAGTGCAGGCAGTTTTTTGCTTCCTTCGGGGCGGAATAAATCCATGTGTAAATCCCGGTCGCCATATGGGGTGTCTTTCAGGGTGGCGTAAACTAAATCGCGGTGTTCCACCACGCCATCTGGCAGGTTCTCGGTTACTATTTGGGCAACAGGATAGACATTTTTTATTTTATTGTAAGCCGAATGAAAGGTGAATGTGGTATCGCGTGGAATGGTTTTGTTTTGTGCTGTTGCATTGACAGAAAATACAATAAGCAGCAGGATGCAAATATGTTTCATTTGTTTGATGTTTTTATTGAATTACTAAGCCCAATAAATCTTTGGAATGCCTATTTAATAAATTGTAAAGTCTACTTTTTTTGATGCAATAAAGATAATATAGTTTGAAGGGTGTTAATACTGAAAAGTTATTCCATTTGGGGGGATATTTTGTTTTTTCAGAGGCTTTATTGTGGATTTCAGTTTCACAGGAGGAATAAAAGAGGCAAATTATTTTCAGGTGAAAAGCGAAACGACTTTGAGCAGACCGCAAAAAAAACTATCTTTGCCGCGCAAAAAGGTCCCGTAGTTTAACTGGATAGAACGTAGGATTCCGGTTCCTATGGTGGGGGTTCGAGTCCTCCCGGGATCACGAAAGGCCACAACAATCTTTTTTTATTGTTGTGGCCTTTTATTTACTGTCTGTACCAGTCAGGTCAGTTGTTTTACTGATTTAAACTGAATCGACGGTGTTTTTATTTTAAAAATGAGTCTTCATCATTGAAGGGGTATTTGACAAATGCTTCAATGGCTTCATACTCTGTAAGCCCCAGTTTATCGTAAAGTTTGGCAGTGGTTCGGTTTCTTGCCTCAGCTCGTTGCCAGAATTCACGGTTGTCTTCTCCCGGAAATACCGGGAAGTCTTTTTGCGATTGGTGTTTAAAAATGGCTTTTCGTTTTCTTTTTAATTCGTCCGGACTTATGGGGATTGCCATCTCAATATCTTCAACGTCCCATTCCTGCCATGCGCCGCGGTACAGCCATATATAACATTCATTCAACCAGGAATCTCCATCAGCTTTAATTCGTCTGATTGCCTCGAAAATTATTTGGAGGCAGACTTCATGTGTTCCATGTGGATCCTGCAAGTCTCCGGCAGCAAAAATCTGGTGTGGCTGTACTTTTCTGAGAAGATCTACTACGATTATTACATCTGCCTCCGACATCGGTTTCTTTTCCACCAGGCCGGTTTCGTAAAAGGGAAGATAAAGGAAATGAACATTCTCTTCTTTTACTTTGCAGAATCGGCATGCCGCTTCCGCTTCCCCCTGGCGGATTAATCGTTTGATGTTTTTTACATAAGGTGTATCAATGTCATCAGACTTTTTCGTCCTCAGGAAAGAAACCAACTCCTGATGTGCTTTTTCATGTTCCGGTTTGAGATTATTTTGACTTTTCATTAAATCCACCGAAAAAGAGGAGAACCGAAGGGCATCATCATCAAAAACTGCAATATTCCCGGAGGTTTGATAGGCCACATGTACATCATGTCCCTGGTCTACCAGTCTTAACAAGGTTCCTCCCATGGAAATAACATCATCATCGGGATGAGGACTAAAAATGAGCGAATGTTTGACTGCGGGTTCCGGCCGCTCGGGCCGGGTTTTTTCAACTGCACCAGGCTTTCCTCCTGGCCATCCGGTGATGGTGTCACTAATCTGTCCAAAAACCTTAATGTTTAAATCGTAGGCGCCATCGTAAAGTGCCAGAAGGTCGAGGAGGCCTTTTGCTTTGTAATCATCATCGGTTAGTTTTAATATGGGCTTTTTTAGTTCCAGACTGAGCCATATTACTGCTCGTTTAACCATTTTTGGGGTCCAGTTGACCATTCCGTATATCCAGGGAGCTTTCGTTCTGGATAATTCGGTTGTTG
This sequence comes from Marinilabilia sp., assembly GCF_016278715.1. Classification (GTDB taxonomy): domain Bacteria; phylum Bacteroidota; class Bacteroidia; order Bacteroidales; family Marinilabiliaceae; genus Marinilabilia. The sequence goes on from NZ_JADQBH010000048.1 coordinate 2,938, forward strand.
AATCATTATCTGCAAAAATGGTGACATTATCATGGAGTTGAAGGAATGAGGCGGGAACCTTACTTGTTGGAGGTTCTTCAATCATCTTTTTCAAAACCAGGGATTTATTTTTGCCCCAGGAGGCCAGAACAATTTGTTTGGCATTGAGAATTGTACTAATTCCCATTGTTATTGCCCTCATAGGCACGGCTTTTTCGTTGCCGAAATCTTTTACTGCATCAGCAATTGTGATGGGGTCCAGCTTTACCAACCGGGTGGTGGAATTTATTGCAGACCCGGGTTCGTTGAATCCAATATGTCCCGAACGTCCGATTCCCAAAATCTGGAAGTCGATTCCCCCATAATTATTGATTGCCTTCTCGTATTTCGAACAAAACTTCTCAACTTTGTTTATCTCCAGGGTTCCATCAGGAATATGGATGTTTTCCTTCGGAATGTTTATGTGATCAAACAGGTGTTCATGCATGAAACGGACATAGCTGTTTTTGTTGTCCGGTGCAATCGGGAAATATTCATCCAGGTTAAAGGTGACCACGTTTTCGAAACTAAGATGCTCCTCCTTGTGGAGGCGTATTAGTTCCTGATATATCATTACTGGTGAAGACCCAGTGGCGAGGCCTAAAACTGTTTTTTTGCCCTGAGCATCTTTTTCCCGGATAATCTCTGCAATTATTGAGGCAATTTCTATTGCTCCTTCCTCTTTGGTTTTTACAATTTTTAAAGGAATCTTTTCAACAGGTTGTTCCGAAAAATGAATGGAATGATTCATAGTCTTATTATTTTATTTGTTATTTGGATGTGAATTCCGAAAAAAGTTCTTTGTTTTAAGTTTGTTTGGTTTCAAATCAAAAGCGGGTATAGATAAGGCAATGTAGTCATACATCTGATGTCGTTTAAAAGCAAAAGTTGTGTCATTCTCTGCAAAAACGAAAGAAAAGATCTATATTTGTATGTTTTTTTAATGTGATTGGTGCATTCCTCTATGTTTTTTAAGTTTCAGAAAGTTGATTTTCTTTTTTTGAGGTTTGCTTTTTGAAAACAATTCTCATATTTTAATCCTTGATGCATTGGTATGCAGGATTAATTCCTTTTATGGATTGTGGCCAGGGGAAACATTGGTGCAATTTTCCGGGTTTCCTTTAGCTTCAGACTTATTATTTAGTGTATTCATTATAATTGGTTTAAATGGACGATATTTTTAGTAAAATAGGAACCACCCAAACTCTTAGTCAGAAGATTGAACGAAAGGTTGAAGAAGCCATCCGGCAGAAAAAACTTCTTTCCGGAGCTAAGTTGCCTTCTGAAAAAGAGCTTTGCGGACTTTTTGGCGTAAGTAGGACAGCTCTTCGTGAGGCGTTGAGACGATTGAGTGCCCGGGGCCTTATTGAAATTCGCAAAGGCAGCGGAATGTATGTGTCCGAAATTAAGATTGAGGATGCTATAAAATCTCTTAACCTTTATTATGACCTTAGTTTTGATTCCGATCTTATTTCTCAGATAATTGATGTTCGTCGTATTTTCGAACCTGAAATTTCCCGTCTTGCAGCCAGAAACAGGACCGATGATGATATTAAAATTCTGGAGCAGGTGATTGAAGAACTGGAAACTTGTGATCCGGACAATACTCAGCAGGAAGTTGATACCATTAACCGATTTCACATGAGTCTTGCAAAGGCAACCGGAAATCCCATCATAATAATTAGTCTGGAACCTATATATTCTCTTTTGCCCCGTATGCGAAATTTTATTTATGCCAATGTGGAGGGGGAGAAAGAGTTTACTATTGAGGCCCAGAAAAAAATTCTGGAAGCGGTTAAAGCCAATGATGAAGATGCCGCATTTAAGGAGACCGAAAAACTTGTGATTAGGAACCATGAAGTTTATGACCGGTACCTTAAAAAAGTATTTAAGTAAATCCTGTGGCTTCATTTCTGAGAAATCATTTTATCGGACACACCAAAAACTTGCCTGACCGCCAGGCAAGTTTGTATTATCCGGGCTTAATTCACCCGCTTGTTCTTTTAAAAGCATCGATGGCTTTTTTTACCGAGCCATTCTGGATTAGTAGATTTTGTGCCTCTTCTTTTTTTAGTCCCAGTTCCTCCATCAGCATCCTGGTACCTCGTTGAATTAGTTTTTTGTTATTCAGCTGCATGTTCACCATTTTGTTGCCTTTAACTTTTCCAAGTTTAATCATCAGGGTGGTGGTAATCATGTTGAGGATCATTTTCTGGGCTGTTCCGGCTTTAAGGCGGGTACTGCCTGTAACAAATTCCGGCCCTACAATAGCTTCTATTGGAAATTCAGCTGCTTTGGCAATTTCAGAATCGGGATTGCAGGTAATACATCCGGTTAGCAGTCCGCTTTCTCTGGCTTCACGAATTCCACCAATCACATAAGGGGTTGTTCCTGAAGCTGCAATTCCAATTACGGTATCCAGTTTATTAATTTTGTATTTATTTAATTCCTGCCAGGCCATAAGTGGATCGTCTTCGGCATCTTCTACTGCTTTTCTCAGGGCAATATCCCCTCCGGCAATTAATCCGATTACCAATGTGTCGGGTACTCCAAAGGTTGGCGGGAGTTCTGAGGCATCCAGAACGCCTAACCGACCACTTGTTCCAGCTCCCAGGTAGAACACTCTTCCCCCTTTCTTCATTCTTTCAACAACCCGAACAGTTAGTTCTTCAATTTGAGGCAGTGCTTTTTTTACAGCTTCATGAACCTTCGCATCTTCCTGGTTAATACTGCGAATCAGGTCGGCGACTTCCATTTTTTCAAGGTTTTGAAATATGGAAGGTGATTCTGTAATACTTAATGTAAATTTATTATCCGACATTTTGTTTGTTCTTTTTGAGGTGTTTGACTAGTAAATGAGATTATTTGAGATGAAAATCAATTAACCCGCTTATCGGATCTTTTATGATTTTTCCAAGTTTCAGATGGTGCTTTTTTAGCGCGGTATCCAAAAGGTCGCTGAAGAAAAAAGCAATGCTTCCGGTAAAGTGCACGGGGAGTTCCCGCACCATTTTATATTGAAGCACATTTCGGGTGATGAATTCATCAAAGGCATTGAGTACTAAATTTTGGAGTGACGGTTCCCTTTTGTTTTCGGATATGAATTTTGTGAATTCTGCTGCATAGCGATTTGGAAAAGGTTTCTTGTAAATGTTTTCTAGAATCTCAATGCTGTCTGTCCTGTATTTTCTGAAAAAACTCTCTCTTACATTTCCCGGGAGTTGTTTTTTCAGAATATCTGAAAGTAACTTTTTGCCGATGACGGCACCACTTCCTTCGTCACCCAGAATAAAGCCAAGAGGAGAAACGTTTTCTACCACTTCTGATCCATTATAATGACAGGAATTGGAGCCGGTTCCTAAAATGCAGGCTATTCCTTCTGACGTGCCACACAGGGCATGAGCTGCTGCCATAAGGTCGCTTTCAACTTTGAGTGTGTTGGCATTAAAGAAGTTGTTGAGCGCCCCGTATGCAACTTTACTTATGACAGGGTTGGCACATCCTGCACTATAAAAATAAATGGCTTCGAAATCTCTTTGGGATGCTTTGAAATCTGTTCTCAGTGCGTTTACAATGGTAGACTCATCCTGATAAAAAGGGTTAATTCCAGGTGTCTGAAATAATTCTTTCTTTCCTGACTTGGGTTCCAGGAGGCACCATGTTGTTTTGGTTGATCCGCTGTCGGCTACTAAAATCATAATGGAATGATGTATTATATGTTTTAATTTTTTGGTTTTTATTACTTTTATGCTTTTCAGAGGTTGGGCCCCTCCGATGTATTAATTTCGTTAAGAGTCCTCATTTGTTCTCTTTGTGTTGAACGCAAAGGTACAAAAAAAGTTTAGTTTTTGATATCATATAAGATGTATTACAAATTTTTGTTTCTTGAAAAATTGTTTCTACATTTGAAAACCAAAATTGACAGTCCTTTCCTGCAAATCGGTTCTTGAAGGCATAAAGCGCTCATAGTCTTGGGTTTGTGAATTGCATGGATGAATAGGTGTTGAATTGGTTGGTTAATTTGTGTCAATTTTTGTCAACGTCACGACTAATGTTGGTTTTTTACTGGAAAGTGTATGATTAGTAAATTGGGAAAACCGATTACTCAATAAAACCTTTTTGGAAGTCTGATTAAGCACATTTACTGGAAAATGGGAAAATGCAAAATGTTTTTTATATAAAAATGCAAAATTTTAAAATGCACTATTGCTGATATAAAGGTTTATAAAATTGAAGAACAGATGAAGAGTCTTTTGGTATTTAAGTATATTTTTATTCTGGCTGTTTTGTTGGTTCAACCTGATTTGCTTTTTTCTCAAACAGAGAAGCAGGAACAGAGGCTGGCGGGAAAGGCTTTGAAAAGAATTCAGGAAGATGCTGATTTGTTTCGTTCCTGGCAGTATATGGGACGGATGTATGTTGATTCGGTGGCTGTTGATACATCTGGGGAGAAATTAAATGTTTTTCTTTCTCCCAATGTTTCTATGGTTCCTGTTAGAGAGGCCTGGATAGCTTCTTTGAAGTACGTCATTAAAGACCTTGTCGGACGACGTTTTAGAGATTATGAGATTCAGTTTTTTTGTAAAGATAAGCCATTGGAGAGTTATGTGCCGGTGTTTTATAGAGAGCAGCTTCTGCTTGATTCCACAAGAATTAAGGGTTCAGGATTAAGAACTCCACTGGTGAAGAAGGCAGATGAACCCAGATATAAAAGAGGATTAAGTAATAACAATATTGCTCTTTGGGCCAGTCATGGTTCTTATTACGAATTGGAACTGGATCGTTGGGAGTGGCAGCGCGCCAGACTGTTTGGCACTGTTGAAGATATTTATCCTTTTGCTTTTACGCGTAATTTTCTGGTACCTATGCTTGAGGATGCAGGGGCCAATGTCTTTCTGACCCGCGAAAGGGATACTCAGGAGCACGAAGTTATAGTTGATAATGATGGTTCTACCCATGGTAGTGATCTTATCACAGAAGGTGACGGGAAATGGGTGCAATCAATAGATAATGGTTTCTCCATTGCGGACACTTTGTTTAAAGGTGACAATCCCTTTCAAACAGGTTCTTATCTTCAAAGCTCTGCGAATCTGGAATCCTCGGCAAGAATTACCTATGTTCCCAATATTCCTGAAAATGGCGAATATGCTGTTTATGTTTCATGGGCAAAAGTAAATGAGGCCCTGGATAATGTTCCTTATCGCGTAAATCACTCAGGTGGCAGCACTCGTTTTTTTGTGAATCAGCAAATGGGGTACGGCACCTGGGTTTTTCTTGGCACTTTTCACTTCAGCGAGGGCAGTGATGAATCATCAGGAAGTGTGATTATCGAAGTTCCGCAGAAAGTTTCCGGAATAGTTACTTCCGATGCGGTTCGTTTCGGTGGAGGAATGGGTAATGTAGCCCGGCGTCCTGAAGATTTATACGTTAAAAGAAAACGATCTCTGAATGATAACACTCCGGATAGTTCCGGGATTCAAACAAATAATTCGGTTGATTATTCCTGGAAGCTAAGTGGTAAACCCCGCTGGATGGAAGCTGGAAGATACTGGATGCAATATGCCGGAATACCCGACAGCATTGTTTACAGTCTGAATGAAAGTAAAAACGATTACAATGATGATTACCAGTCGCGAGGAGAATGGGTGAATTACCTGATGGGAGCCCCGGACGGCCCTACCACAGCACCTGAAGTCCAGGGATTGAATATTCCGCTTGATCTGGCTTTTGCTTTCCACACAGATGCAGGAACAACCCCCGATGATTCCATAATAGGAACCCTTGGTATTTACAGCACTGCGACAGATTCAGGAGAATTTTATGACGGGAAATCCCGAATGGCCAGTCGTGACCTCACGGATTTGATTCAGACTCAGATAGTCTCAGATATAAGGCTGACCTTTAATGATGAATGGACAAGAAGAGCAATGTGGGATAAACAATACTCCGAAGCCTGGCGGCCAAATGTTCCGACAATGTTGCTGGAATTATTGTCACATCAGAATCTGGCTGATATGAAGTATGGCCTGGACCCTCGTTTTCAGTTTTCTGTTTCCAGATCCATTTATAAAGGGATGTTGCGCTTTCTGGCTTTCAGGGAAGGGCGTCAGGCAGTTGTAAAACCACTGGCTCCAGACAATCTTAGGTTGGAGCGAATCGAAAACCGACGCGTCAGAATTAGCTGGAAACCTGTAGCTGATCCACTGGAATCGTCTGCCGTGCCTGCGGGGTACAAAGTTTATCAACGGGTTGGTGCAAATGGATTCGACAATGGGGTGTTTGTGGAGGATACTTCCTTAGTTGTGGAACTTCCGGAATGGGAAACCATCTATAGTTTCAGGGTAACTGCAATGAATGATGGTGGTGAAAGTTTTCCCGGAGAAACGCTGGCCGTTTCTTTACGGTCATCTTCGGATGAATTGGTGCTGGTGGTAAACGGCTTCGACCGTGTGGGGCCACCTGCTTTTGTGGATGGAGAAAGTGCAGGCGTGGCCTGGTGGGACGACGAGGGGGTTCCCTGGCTCCGGGATCTGAGTCATGTGGGAAAACAATACGATTTCGATCGTTCATCTCTATGGCTGGATGACGACAGCCCCGGACATGGTGCCAGTTTTGCTGATATGGAAGGGAAAGTAATACCCGGAAACAATTTTGATTTTGTTTTCACCCATGGTAAGGCCATACATAATGCCGGGTATTCATTTATCTCGGTAAGTGATGAGGTTTTTGCTTCAGATAATTTTGATCCTGCACCTTACATAGCTGTGGATCTGCTTTACGGTGAGGAACGGGGTATTGAGCCATTGTTCCGCTCAGGCAAAAAGGATTTCAGGGTTTTTAATCCTGGAACAAGAGAAACACTTAGAAAATATTTGTCGTCGGGAGGCAACGTTTTGGTTTCCGGTGCTTATATCGGAACCGATCCGGCGGAAAATCAGGATACGGCGACGGTGGAGTTTTTAAAGGAGTTTTTGCATTACCGTTGGATGACCAATCATGCTGATAATGTGGGGGCTTTGAAGGTGACGGATGAAGCTTCGTCGATGTTTTCACTCTCTCTTAACTATAATGTCGAATATGATCCGGATATTTATAAGGTGGAAGCTCCCGATGGCATTGAGCCGGTTGGCGACGACGCTTTTCGAATTTATCGCTATCAAAGTAATGGTGTGTGTGCCGCTGTAGGGTATTCAGGGGCTTTCAAAAGTGTGGCTTTAGGCTTTCCTTTTGAGACCATTCCATCGGATGAAGAGCGGGGCGAACTGATGAAGCAGATATTAGCTTTTTTCAAGAAGGCGGAGTAAAGTATTTTAGGCTTTACACAACACTATTTTGAAACAATTAAAAAAGAACAAGATATGCATAACAAAATTTCATGTTTCTTGCCGGTTGCCGAACCGGCCGATCTTAAGCAAACCATTGATGAGTTAAAAGCGGTTGATCTGGTGGATAGTATTTTTGTGATGACTACCCCCGATAGTAAAGTGACACAATTGCCTGAGGGTGTTGACTTCTTTGAAGTGTCTGCGCTGAACTCAACAGGCATGGTAAAGGAGATGGCAAAAAGAGCGAAAAAGTCGTCGTATGCATTGTTGTACACCAAGTCGCTTCCGTTAAAATTGGGTTCTTTGTCACTTGAACGTATGGTTCAGGCGTCGGATTACACCCGCGCCGGAATGGTTTACTCCGATTATTTTGCTCTGAAGGAGGGGAAAATGACGCAAACCCCTGTGATTGACTATCAGGATGGTAGCCTTCGGGATGATTTTAACTTCGGGTCATTGCTTCTTTTTCGTACAGAGGCGATAGCAGAAGCTACCGGGAAAATGAAAAACGATTACAAATTTGCCGGACTTTATGACCTGCGTCTGAAGGTTTCCCAAAACTCCAGGCTTTTTCGTTTACCGGAATTTCTATATACAGAAATGGAAACCGACACCCGTAAATCGGGAGAAAAGATCTTTGACTATGTAGATCCTAAAAATCGTGCGGTTCAGGTGGAAATGGAACAAGCGTGTACGGAGCACCTGAAGGCAGTTGGTGGCTATCTGGAGCCTGATTTTAAAAAGGTTAAGTTTGATGAGGCTGATTTTCCGGTGGAAGCATCAGTAATAGTTCCTGTTCGCAACCGTGCCAAAACTATTGAAGATGCAGTGCGTTCGGTTTTTACGCAGAAAACATCCTTTAAATTCAACCTGATCATCGTAGATAATCACTCTGATGACGGTACAACCGATATATTAAAAAATTTGGCAGCCGAAGACGATCGTCTGGTGCATGTAATCCCCGAACGGAATGACCTTGGCATTGGAGGTTGCTGGAATGTCGCCATTATGCATGATTCGTGTGGTAAATTTGCGGTTCAACTTGACAGTGACGATTTGTATGCAGATGATTTGGTCCTTCAAACTATTGTGGATGCATTTTATGAGCAAAACTGTGCCATGGTGATTGGTTCTTATCAAATGGTAAACTTTAAACTTGAAGAGATCCCTCCCGGATTAATTGATCATAAAGAGTGGACTCCGGATAATGGCAGAAACAATGCCTTGCGCATCAATGGACTTGGAGCACCGCGTGCTTTTTACACCCCGGCCATCAGAGAAATTCGGGTGCCTAATGTGAGCTATGGAGAAGATTATGCGGTGGGATTGGCAATTTCCCGTGATTTTCAAATTGGACGTATTTATAAATCATTGTATATGTGCCGGCGCTGGGATGATAATTCCGATGCGTCTTTGGATGTTGTTAAGATGAATAATCATAATTTATACAAAGACAGGGTGAGGACAATGGAGTTGTGGGCCCGCATGTCAAAGAATTTGAATTCTAAAAAGTAACCCGATTCAGGTTCATAAGATTCATTAGCTATGTTGAAAGATGTTTCCATGAAAACCCGTTTACAGGATGACGTTAATCACCTGATTGATGAGCAGGTGGTTAACTGGCCATTGGCCAGACAGAATTATGATGGATTAAAAGAAGTTAAGACTCGTTCCCTGGAATTGTTGGCTTGTACTGAAATGAGAGTGCAGTTTAATCCGGGACGAATAAAGTCTTCAGCAGCCAAAGTGGATGCTAAATCTATTAAGGAGCGCAAATGCTTTTTGTGTCAGGAGAATTTACCTCCCGAACAAAATTCTGTGCTCTTTAAGGACTATCTTATTTTGGTTAATCCTTTTCCCATCTTCCCAAGACATTTAACGATACCTCATGTTCAACATACCGACCAGCTCATTTCAGGACGAATTTCTGATATGATGATGCTGGCCCGTGAACTTCCAGATTTCGTTATCTTTTACAACGGACCCAAATGCGGGGCCAGTGCACCGGACCATTTTCATTTTCAGGCGGGAAATAAAGGTTTTATGCCCATTGAGGAAGAATTTCTTTTTCATCCTCGGAAATCATTGTTGACAGACCGAAATGGAGCCCGTGTGTTTAGTATTGAAAATTACCTTCGTAAGACCCTGGTGTTCGAAGGGGAAAACCTGGATGAAATAGAAAGCTTGTTTTCTAAGGTGTACCGGTTTTTGGATGCGATACAGAAAGATGAAGAGGAGCCGATGTTAAATATCTTGTGCTCCTGGGAGAACGGCTTTTGGCGGTTGTTTGTTTTTCCTAGAAGAGGGCATCGCCCCCGACAGTTTTTTGCCCGGGGAGAGGCACAAATTGTTTTAAGTCCTGCATCTGTGGATTTTGGTGGGGTACTTATCACTCCCAGAGAAGAAGATTTTAATAAGCTGGATGAACACCTGGTAAAAGACATTTTTGAACAAGTTACGCTCTTTGACTCTGACTGGCCTTTGGTAAAGAGGATATTTAAAAAATTAATCTGAAGAATATGCAACCAAATATAGAAGTAGGGGTGCTTTTTGCTCCCGAGTTTTCATTTTTTTTGGATGGTGCCTATAAATTGAAAGAAACGGGTGCGGTGTTTCAAGGCAAAGGGCAGGCTCTCCTGAAAGATGAGCAGATTGTCCTTTCCGTAAATGGAGAAACCATTGCGGCCCATTTTCCTGTGGAGTTGGAACCCGTGAATTTTAATGAAGCCTGTTTTGAACTCAAAGATGTGGTCATTGGCATTAATTTTCATTGGGAGCGAAAGGAAGATCAACGTTTCAAGGGGGCTTTACGAATTATTTGTGAAGACGGACATTTAACCGCGGTCAACAGATTGCCAATGGAGGATTATCTGATAAGTGTGATTTCCTCCGAGATGAGTGCCACTTCATCGCCTCAGCTACTCCGGGCTCACGCAGTTATTTCGCGTAGCTGGCTGATGGCACAGAAGGAAAAGGAACAGAAGTTGAAAGAGAGTGGCAACTACGAAACCGTCATAGAAAAGGAGGGAGAAAGAATTAAATGGTACGATCGTGAAGATCATCTGAATTTTGATGTTTGTGCTGACGACCATTGTCAGCGGTATCAGGGCATTACCAGGGCTTCAACCAAAGAAGTGGAGTCTGCCATAGCCGATACCTTTGGAGAGGTGCTGACCTACGACAACGAAATCTGCGATGCCCGGTTTTCTAAAGCATGTGGTGGTATTGCCGAGGTTTTCGAAAATGTTTGGGAGCCCCTTAATCATCCTTATTTAACAAAAGTGATTGATAATGATTTTACACCTGACGGTTTTAAGCTGGATTTGAAGGATGAGGTGGCGGCCGGGGAGTGGATAACCGGAAATCCACCGGCTTTTTGTAATACACAGGACAAAGAAGTCCTCTCGCAGGTACTCAATGACTACGATCAGGAAACTGCCGATTTCTACAGGTGGGAAGTAATCCTGAGTCAATCAGATGTAAAAAGGCTGCTGAAGAAGAAGATTGGTCTTGATTTGGGAGATATCATCGATATGATTCCTGTAGAACGTGGCGAGTCAGGTCGCTTGGTTCGTCTGAAGATTGTTGGTACGGACGGAACGCTGACTATTGGTAAAGAGTTGGAGATTCGAAAAGCATTGTCCGAATCGCACCTCTATAGTTCGGCCTTTGTGGTGGAAAAAGAAATCGGTAAAGGAGATGTTCCCGTGTCGTTTAAACTTGTGGGAGCAGGTTGGGGGCACGGTGTTGGGCTTTGTCAGATAGGTGCTGCGGTAATGGGTGCCAAAGGTTATTCCTATCAGGAAATTCTGAACCACTATTTCAGAGGGGCTCAATTAGACAAACGTTATTAAAACTTTCCCTGCTATGAAAATTAGAAGGTTGATGATCTGGTCCGTTTTTATTCTGTTCTTTGCTTTGCCGGTGCAGGGCAAAGGATGGATTCGGATTAATCAGCTGGGCTATCTGCCTCAAACACCCAAAGTGGCTGTGATGATTGCCGATGAGCATGTTTCACCCGGACAGTTTCAGGTGAAACGCGCGGCTACCGATGAGGTGGTTTTCTCCGGCCACAGTATGGTTGAAGATGGCGCTGTATGGGGGATGAATGCTGCTTTCCGGCTTGACTTCTCCGCGGTATCCTCTCAGGGTGAGTATTATATTGAATTGGCAGAATTCCGGTCTCCTCAATTTCGGATTTCAGAAGATGTTTACGATGGCACTGCGGATTTCTTGCTGAATTATATGCGGCAGCAGCGCTGTGGGTACAATCCGTTTCTGAACGACAGCTGCCATGTTCATGATGGGACTATTGTAGATCATCCCGAAAAGTCAGGTGAATACATCGATGTTCACGGAGGGTGGCATGATGCTTCTGATTATTTGCAGTACACCAATACCTCAGCCAATGCTGTTTTTCAGCTGTTATTCGCTTATAGGGAAAACCCTGAAGCTTTCAAAGATTTTTATGAAGGCCATGGGCAAAAAGGAGCCAACGGTCGTCCCGATGTTTTGGATGAAGCCTTATGGGGCCTTGAGTGGCTCATGCGTATGAATCCCGCACCAGGTGAGATGTACAATCAGATTGCCGATGACCGCGACCATGCCGGATTCCGCTTACCCAATAGGGATTCAGTGGATTACGATGTTCCTTTCGGACGACCGGTCTATTTTGTCACCGGAGAGCGTCAGGGTTTGGGTTCTCATCTGAATCGTACCACCGGGGTTGCTTCCACGGCGGGAAAATTTGCTTCTGTTTTTGCTATGGCCAGTGAGGTATTGAAAGATGAAAATCCAGCACTGGCCTTAGAGTTGCTGCAAAAATCCAAAGATGCTTTTCGTTTTGGAGAACAATTTCCAGGTGCTACACAGACTTCCTGCTATGTCTCGCCCTATTTTTATGAGGAGCAAAATTATGTGGACGACATGGAACTGGGGGCTTCAGCGCTGGCCGTTGCCGATAGTGACAGTGCGGAAAAATGGCTGAAGGCAGGCGATTTCTGGGGTGAGGTGGAACCTGTTACTCCCTGGATGGAACTGCACGGTGCCCGGCATTATCAGTTTTATCCTTTTGTAAATGTTGGGCATTACCTGATGGCCGGCATGGGTGACGAGGTAATCAAGAGAAAATACACGGGATTTATGAAAAAAGGTCTCCGGGCTTTGGAGAAGGAGGCTGCATCGGATCCCTTCAGAATAGGGGTGCCGTTTATCTGGTGTTCCAATAACCTGGTGACTGCCGCGCTGACGCAGGCCCGGCTTTATCACGATGTTTCGGGTGATGACCGGTTTCTGGAGATGGAAGCTTCCCTCAGAGATTGGCTGTTTGGCTGCAACCCCTGGGGAACTGCCATGATTTGTGACCTGCCTGGTGTTGAGGATTCCCCAACACAGCCTCATTCTGCTTTTCCATTATTGTTGGAGAAAAATACTACAGGAGGTTTGGTTGACGGACCTGTTTACAAAACCATATTTGAAAGTCTGCGGGGCGTTGGTTTGCTTGATTCAGATGAATATGCCCCTTTTCAACACGGCAAAGCAGTTTATCATGATGATATTGGGGATTATTCTACCAATGAACCCACCATGGACGGTACTGCTTCTTTGGTTTATTATCTTTCGTCGATGGAAACTTATAAGTCCTCTGTTTTAAACCATGACGAACAAGGTGCAGTAGTACGTTTTGATACGATCAGGCCTCAGATTTACCTGGTTTTTCCTGCTGATGAGCATTTCGAAGGAGCTTCGCATGTATTGGATGTTTTGGAAAGTAAAGGTGTAAAGGCTTCCTTTTTTCTTACGGGCAAATGTTTGAAAGAAAGAAGAAACAGACGGGTGATTGAGCGAATTGTGGACGCAGATCATTATCTGGGTCCGCATTCCGACAACCATTTGTTATATGCAGATTGGCAGAAAAGAGATTCACTGCTGGTTTGCAAACAGGTGTTTGAACAAGACCTGCGCAGGAACCTCAAAAAGATTGAAAACGCTGGAGCATCGGGGGATGAGATACGCTGGTTTCTGCCACCCTACGAATGGTATAACAGTAAGATTGTTTCATGGAGTCGGGATATGGGATTGGAAGTTGTGTCGTTTACTCCCGGCATTGGAACAAATGCAGATTACACGACTCCCTCTATGGCCAATTACAAAAGCAGTGAAGAGTTGTTGAGGCGTTTGTGGGAGTTTGAGGAAATAAAAGGACTTAACGGCGCTGTATTATTGGTGCATCCGGGGGTTCATCCGGAGCGTGAAGATAAATTTTATAATCATTTGGGAAATATCATTGATGAGTTGCGTAATCGTGGCTATCGATTTGAGAAAATGTAAAACAAACTATTTCATTGACCATCTGAAGTTAATGGGTTGTCTTGATGCCTTAAAAGTGGGGCTCAGTGTTTCTGATTTGTACAAAATTATAAATGGGTTCGACAATCTGTTGCCAGGTCTTTTAAAAATCTGTTTCTATGGGTTCAAAAAACCGTTCACCCTGGAGTTGGGTGCCATCTCTCTATTTTGCGCAAGGAATTCCATACGTTATTGTGATGACTGTTTCGGTCATAATGTACAAGCGGCTTGGGATATCTAATACCGATATTGCGCTGTATACCAGTTGGCTTTATCTGCCCTGGGTAATAAAACCGCTGTGGAGTCCCGTGGTAGATATGATGAAGACAAAGCGCTGGTGGATTGTTGTAATGCAGATGCTGGTGGGGGCTGGTCTGGCAGGTGTTGCCTTTACAATCCCGGTGCCTGATTTCTTTCAATACACCCTTGCTTTTTTCTGGTTGTTGGCCTTTAGTTCAGCAACCCATGATATTGCTGCCGACGGGTTCTATATGCTGGCACTTGATGAGCATAAACAGGCCTATTTTATTGGTATTAGAAGTACTTTTTACAGGGTGGCTATGATTACCGGACAAGGGCTGTTAATTATTTTGGCAGGTTTTTTTGAGACTTATACCGGTCTCGATCCTGTTGAATTTAGTGTGCATGCACGGCCTGAACTTCCGGCACAGATCGAGGTGCCTGAATTTGACCGCCAGGTGGAAAGTGACGAAATGGCTTTTATTCTCACCAGTGTTGAGCTTCATATTCCAACCCGGAAAGTTGATCCTGTAACGATTGACAGCATCAGACAATGGGCTGTTAAGCAGAACCTTCAAAATGGGTTTGTTACTCCGGAAGGAACAAAAAAGGTGAAACGGGAAACCGGATGGTTTGCAAATAATGTTTCGGGTCCATTGAAGGAGAATTTGAAATCGGCCTTTGGTCGTGAAGAAGTGGTGGAATCTTCCTTGAACCCCGGAAATATTGGCCTTGTGGGCGTGAGGCTTACCCATTCTCCCGGAGAGGGAGAAGAAGTGCCCCTCAATACCGGGATAAGGAAAGGCGATGAAAGCATAAAACTAATTGAAGGAGAGCGAGTTGTGGTGACTGAAGCCAACTGGCAGGAGACTGCCTGGATAGTTATTCAGCTCGATTCTCAGCTTGAAGGTCGTTCTACAGCTTTCTACGTAGGGCGTTCCGGAAATATCCCTCTGGCCTGGAGCATTACTTTTGTGATACTGGCCGTGTTGTTTTTGGTTTTCTTTGTCTATCATCGTTTTATTCTGCCGCGTCCTGCATCAGATAAAGCTGTTGTTCAGGAGGAAGGGGAAAATATGTTTTCCGAATTCTTCGCTACTTTTAAGTCATTTTTCCAAAAAGAAAACATCGGACCGGCTTTGGGTTTTATGCTCTTGTTTCGGCTAGGAGAATCGCAAATAGTGAAACTGGCTTCTCCGTTTATGTTGGATGCCCGTGAAATTGGGGGGCTTGGACTTACTACGGGGGATGTGGGACTTATCTATGGCACCATAGGTATTCTGGCGCTTACATTGGGCGGTATTCTTGGTGGGCTGGTGGCCTCAAAGCATGGACTTAAAAATTGGTTGTGGCCTATGGCTCTGGCCATGAATCTTCCCAATCTGGTATTTGTTTATCTCTCCTACGCCACACCGCAAAGCATGTGGCTCATCTCAGCATCTGTTGCCGTGGAACAGTTTGGATATGGTTTCGGGTTTACCGCTTACATGCTTTATATGATTTATTTTGCTGCAGGTAATCACAAAACTGCGCATTATGCCATATGTACGGGGTTCATGGCCCTGGGAATGATGCTGCCCGGCATGATTTCGGGTTGGATTCAGGAAATAGTGGGTTATCAGAACTTCTTTATTTGGGTTGTTATCTGCACCATTCCCGGATTTATCGTCCTGAAATTCCTGAAAATTGATCCTGCGTTCGGTATTCGAAAGAATGAGTAATGATAGTCGAGGTAAAGGTTGAAACTGAGATTAAGAAGTTATCCTAAACACAACCCCAAAATTTCCTTGTTAAAAAAGACTGTTGTCCGGAAAAAACTTTTTTTGAGAAGAGATTGCTTCGCTTTGTTCGCAATATTACGTTATGGCGAGCACAGTGAAGCAATCTTTAAATTTTGACCGGACACCAATATTAAAAAACTTACATCCATTTTTCCATGTTACGAAAAACAGCTTTTTTATTTACACTCCTGCTTTTGGCTGTATCGCTTCAGGCAAAAGAGTATCCTAAGCGTGAAATGCGCGCCATCTGGATTGCCACTGTAGCCAATATTGACTGGCCTTCAAAGCCAGGCTTATCTGTAGATATGCAACAGTCCGAGATGGTTGAGCTTTTTGATTTAGCCAAGGAATATAATCTAAATACCGTAATCTTTCAGGTTCGTCCTGCTACCGATGCATTTTTTCCATCCGAACTGGAGCCCTGGTCACAGTGGCTGACGGGTGAACAGGGAAAAGCACCGGATCCTTTTTACGATCCACTTCAGTTTGCCATCGATGAATGCCGAAAGCGTGGGCTCGAAATACATTTGTGGTTGAATCCCTACCGGGCAGTAGTGGATACTGCCAAAGCATCCATCTCGGAGAAGCATCCCATAAACAGTCATCCTGAGTGGTTTGTGACATATGGTAAAGCCCGTTATTTTAATCCAGGGCTCCCCGAAACCCGTGACCATGTGGCCACAGTGGTGGCTGATGTGCTGAAACGTTATGCAGTGGATGCCTTGCATTTTGATGATTATTTTTATCCTTATCGCATAGCAGGAGAGGAGTTTCCTGATCAGGAGGCATTTGAGGAATTTCCTCGTGGTTTTGATGTTGATGAGAAAGAAGACTGGCGTCGTGACAATGTGGATTTGATAATAAAGCAATTGCACGACACCATTGAGGCTGTGCGGCCTACCGTTGCTTTTGGTATCAGTCCGTTCGGTGTGTGGCGCAACCAGGCGGATGATCCACGTGGCTCAGCAACCCGGGCAGGGCAAACAAATTACGACGATTTGTATGCCAATATCCTGAAGTGGCAGAAGGAGGGCTGGATTGATTATATCACTCCCCAGATTTACTGGCACATTGGTAAAGAAGTGGCCGATTATGCCATTATTGCCGACTGGTGGAGTCGAAATGCACTGGGCTGCCGGCTCTATGTGGGGCAGGCATTCTATCGTATCGACAGAAAATCCAATGACCGGGAATGGAAGTCGGCCCGTCAAATTATCAGACAGATTAACCTGAATCGAACCTATCACAATATTGACGGTAGTATGTTTTTTAGTGCTAAGTCGCTGAGAAATAATCCCCGGCGCCTGAAGGAAAAGTTGCTCCGCCGGCCCTATC
>NZ_JADQBH010000207.1 GCF_016278715.1 Marinilabilia sp.
GCTAAAAAATGCCGTCGCACAAAGAAATTCCTAAAAATCAGATTGTTTTTCTAAACGGAATTTCTTTGATGCGAACCTAGCTCTGAGCTGGGTAAAGTATTCATAACACACATAAATACAGGATTTCATTAAATCCGTTTCATTTTAGTCGGACAGTAGTGATTAGATATATAAAAAGAACGACTACGATTCTTATACCAATCGTTATGGCACATGATAAAAAAAATCCTGCATTCATGAGTATTCACAAACCAGAGAGTTTTTCATATATTTGTTTAAAATAGGTCGATATGGAAACTTTAAGGATAGAAATAGTAAATCCCAGAGCAAAGAGCATCATTAAAACCTTGCTGAGATGGACTTAATCAGGTTAAAGAAAGAGAGGGTGAAAAATGAGTTCACTGAATTATTAGCGAAACTCAGAAAAAAGTCCGACTAAGCCCCAGCTCCTGAAGAAATACCGAAAGAAGTTGAATCGGTCAGAAAAGGTTGATATGAACAGTAAAAAAGTAATCCTTGATACGAACCTTTGGATTAGTTTCTTAATTTCAAAAAAGCTTCAGCTTTCTGGATGATTATGTGCACTCTGGACAGATTAAGCTAATTTTTTCTGAAGAACTATTTGCCGAATTTATAACGGTTGCAGAAAGACCGAAATTCAAAAAGTTCTTCACTCCAAAAGACTTTAAAAAACTCATCAGCTTTATTGACCAATTCGGCGTTTTATATCAAGTCTTTTCTGATATAAGGGAATTCCGCGACATTAAGGATAATTTCTTATTGAGTTTTGCAATAAACAGTAGCGCCGATTTTTTAGTCACGGGTGGTAGTGACTAGCTGGATTTAAAGTATAGAGGCAACACTAAGATTTTAACAATTAAGGAATCAGAGGTCAGGCTATAAAATATTCACGCACCATAACATTTAGAGCTGAATTAATCCCCACGAGATAAAAAATCCCGTCTCTTATGAAATGGCGGGTTAAATTCAAAACGCGGTATAGCCAATGACGGGGAAAGTGGAAATTTGAAACATTCTGCCCACATAAAGGTTTGTAGAGGTGGATAATGACGAAGTCCGCAATCCACCACTGTCCATATTGCTATTCGTTATGGGTAATGCTGGAGGAAGGAAGAATATTATAAATAATAAGAGAAAATAATGGGAAGAAACAAGAAATTAAGCTTAATAGAAGTGTCATCAATGGCAATCGGCACAATGATAGGTGCCAGTATTTTTTCAATTTTCGGATTAGGTGCTAAAATTGCAGGAAATGATTTGCCCGAGGCATTTATTCTTTCGGGAATATATGCCTTAATTGTAGCTTATTCTTACGCAACATTAGGCGGAAAGATTATATCAAACGCTGGTCCAATCGCATTTATTTTGAAAGGTCTTGGAGACAATATTGTAACTGGAGCATTAAGCATTCTAATGTGGTTAACTTATGTAGTGTCAATTTCACTTTTTGTAAAAGGTTTTGCAGGCTATTTTCTACCTTTCATACATATAGAATCAACAAAATTGGCCATTGGAATAGTTGAGGTAATTGTTATTGCGTTTTTTACAGCCCTCAATTTTTTTGGGAGTAAAGCTGTAGGAAAAGCAGAATTTTATATTGTTTTAACTAAAGTATTTATCTTATTAGTATTTATAATCGGTGGATTTATAACAATTAACTGGGAAATGACTACCCCAAATTTTGATACAATTCACACAAGCGGATTACTAAATGCGTCTATAATATTTTTTCTGTCTTATGTGGGATTTGGACTTATAACAAATTCTTCTGAAAATGTAGAAAACCCAAAAAAGAACGTTCCTTTAGCAATATATATAAGCATCTTTTTTGTAATGATTTTCTATATACTAATTTCACTTGTTACAATTGGAAACCTTCCATTGCCAGATATTATTAAAGCACAAGAAAATGCCTTAGCTATTGCTGCAAAACCATTTTTAGGTAATTTTGGCTTTATTCTTATCACAATTGGAGCATTATTCTCAATTTCTTCAGCACTAAATGCAACTATATTTGGCGGTGCCAATATTTCTTATTCATTGGCTAAAGATGGTGAATTACCAGAAATCTTTGAAAGGAAAGTTTGGTTTAAATCAACCGAAGGGTTATACCTTACCGCAGGATTAGGCTTATTGTTTGCCTTGTTCTTTGATTTAGGAGCAATTGCTTCGATTACAAGTACGGTTTTTACTGTTATTTATATTTTTGTTTTAATCTCTCATCTAAAAATACGGAAAGCGTATGGAGGAAATGGCATCCTTATCATAATCAATTTAATTATTCTTCTGGTTGTTTTTGGAGCACTAATGAAATATCAGTGGGATACGCAAATCAATGCTTTCTATGCAAGTATTTTTACATTTCTTGGAGCTTTTATTATTGAATATATTTTTAGGAAATACAGAAAACGAGAACTGAAAGTCAATTAAATAAACACAAACCAACAATCGAGTAGCCTTCCGCTAGGGCATTAGCCTAACGGAGAGCCTCTCACACCACCTTACGTGCGCGAGCTATGCTCTCACCTTTCCATACATGTGCTCGTTAAGTAAAATAGTAATAACAGCTGGAACTTCTCTTACCGGAACGGTCTTAAAAGTGCCTGAGCCGTGTGCCAGGAATTGAAAATAATGAATCCCTTAAAAAATAAATCATGAATGCATAAACTGGCAAGCACGGCTCATAGGGAGTATAAGCTACCAGATGGTGGCATTATAAAGACCCCGGCAGCATTAGAAAATTATACAAAATGATATAAACGATACGAAGAATGAATGAATATCAAAGAGTTTGATATGACCCAGCAGGATAAGATTAATATTTTCGAACTTTTATTTATCTTTGATTACAATTGACACTGAAGTGCTTCAAAATCCCGCACCACAATTAACCTTCGAACAATGAGACAGCCATGAAAGGAACCTTACGTTAAATAGCAGCTCGAAATAGAATAATGAATAATATCGTTTTCATAGATACCGAAATAGACGTTAAAAGTAAGAGAGTTCTTGATGCAGGGTGCGCAACAGAAAATGGAATCACGTGGCATTCAAGTTCAGTTTCCGGGCTTCTGAATTTTATTAACCAGAAGGAATATATCTGTGGTCATAACATCATTAACCATGACTTACCATATATTGAAAGAGCCACAAATAAGGATTTGTCCGGGATTAAAGCCATTGATACATTATTTTTATCCCCCTTATTATTTCCGGTGAAGCCATATCATGCTCTTTTAAAGGATGATAAGCTACAAACGGAAGAGTTAAATAATCCTTTAAACGATGCCATAAAGGCTAAAGACTTGTTTTTTGATGAAATTTCAGCATTCCAGGAAATAAATAATGAATTAAAGCAGATTTATTGTGCTTTATTGGGTGACAAAAAGGAGTTTAGATGGTTCTTCGATTTTGTTGATTATTCATCCTCTGATATTAATATTGTCAGTCATATAAAGAAAAAGTTCTTAGGCGAAATGTGCCAAAGCGTTGATTTAGAAAACTTAATCCGGGAAACGCCGATAGAATTAGCGTATTGTTTAGCGTTAATTAACACCAATAGCAGGTACTCAATAACTCCGCCCTGGGTAATTAAGAATTATCCGGAAGTCGAAAGAGTTATGTATTTATTGAGAAACAATCCTTGTCTGCAAGGATGTTCTTATTGCAACAAGTCACTTGATGCAAACATTGGATTAAAGAAATACTTCGGATTTGACTCCTATAGAACCTATGGAGGGAAATATTTGCAAGAAGATGCGGTTAATGCTGCAATTAAGAATAAGTCTATTCTGGCAGTATTTCCTACCGGAGGCGGTAAATCAATAACGTTTCAAGTACCTGCACTGATGAGTGGTGAAAGTGTAAAGGGTTTAACAGTTGTTATTTCACCCCTCCAATCCTTGATGAAAGACCAGGTTGACAATTTGGAAAAATCAAACATTACAGAAGCAGTTACCATAAACGGACTCTTAGACCCAATTGAAAGGGCAAAATCTTTCGAGAGAGTCGAAAACGGAGCTGCATCAATTCTTTATATCTCACCGGAATCACTCAGATCAAAATCAATTGAAAGATTATTGCTCGGTCGAAATGTTGTGCGTTTCGTAATTGATGAAGCGCACTGCTTTTCATCATGGGGACAGGATTTTAGAGTTGACTACCTCTATATAGGTGTTTTTATTAAGACATTACAGGACAAGAAAAACCTTAAAAACGGAATCCCTGTATCTTGTTTCACTGCAACAGCAAAACAGAATGTAATTCAAGACATTAAGGATTATTTTCAAGAAAAACTATCGTTACAATTAGAAACCTTTAGCTCAAAAACCTCGCGTACAAACCTGAATTACAAGATAATCCCGAAAGACAACGAAGAAGATAAGTACAATACACTGCGGAATCTGATTGACGGGAAAAAGTGCCCGACTATTATCTATGTTTCAAGGACAAGAAGAGCTTACCAGATTGCAGAAAGGCTCTCAGGTGACGGATATTTGGCAAAGCCCTATCATGGAAAAATGGATAAGCAGGAAAAGTCAGAAAATCAGGATGCATTTATTCGTGGTGATATTGACATAATGGTGGCCACATCTGCTTTTGGAATGGGAGTTGATAAAAAGGATGTAGGGATGGTTATTCATTACGAAATGTCAGACTCTCTTGAAAACTATGTTCAGGAAGCAGGAAGAGCAGGAAGGGATGAGAGTATTACTGCCGATTGTTATGTCCTTTTCAATGAAGAAGATTTAAGCAAGCATTTCATTTTGCTCAACCAATCCAAATTGAATATTAAAGAGATTCAACAAATCTGGAAAGCAATAAAAGATATAACCCGGTTTCGGGCGAGTGTCTCAAATTCGGCGTTAGAAATTGCACGTAAAGCCGGCTGGGATGACAATGTGGTTGAGATAGAAACAAGGGTAACAACAGCGATTTCAGCATTGGAAGAGGCAGGATACCTAAAACGAGGGCAAAATATGCCCCGGATTTTTGCCAATAGTATTCTATCCAAAAATGCGCAAGAAGCTATTGAGAAGATAAACTTATCGGAAAATTTTACTGAAAAACAAAAACAACAAGCAGTTCGGATTATTAAGAAACTGTTCTCCAGTAAAAGTAGAAAACAGACAACCGATGAAGCAGCAGAATCAAGAATTGACTATATCTCAGACCATTTGGGAATTGTTAAAGAAGAGGTAATCAATGTTGTTAATTTATTGCGGGAGGAAAAAATATTAGCCGATACCAAAGACTTAACTGCTTTTATCAAGCAAGGTGAAAATAAAAATCGCTCATTGACCATTGTCAATTCAATTAATAAAATTGAGAAATTTCTGGTGACCCAATTTGAAGAACAGGAAAAATCATTTCATATTAAGGAGCTTAACGAACAAGCAGAAGAATATGGATGTACAGATGTTTCACCCAATAAAATAAAAACAATAATAAACTTTTGGGTCATTAAAAACTGGATAAAAAGAAAACAACACGATTTCTCAAAAAATCATTTAACGATACTATCAAACTATTCGAAAAAGGAACTAAAAGATAAACTGGAAAAACGGAATGAATTAGCCCGCTTTATTGTTGATTTTCTTTATTTTAAAAGCACACAAAATCTTTCGCCGGAGGATGCTAATAAAGAACAGGTCTTAGTCGAATTCTCGGTTCACGAGTTAAAAGAGGAATATGAAAAACAAAACGCTTTATTTAAGCTTAGCATAAAACTTACTGATGTTGAAGATGCTTTGTTCTATTTGTCAAGAATTGATGCAATCAAAATAGAAGGAGGTTTTCTGGTGGTTTATAATAAACTTACCATAGAACGACTTGAACAGGACAATAAGAAAAGGTATAAAACGGAAGACTATAAAAAGCTAAATCAGTTCTATGAGAATAAAATACAGCAGATTCATATTGTCGGTGAATATGCAAAAAAAATGATTCGCGATTACAAAGAAGCATTACAGTTTGTTGAAGATTACTTTCAACTAAATTATACTTCCTTTCTGAACAAATATTTCAAAGGCAGCAGGCAGGATGAAATAAAAAGAAATATTACGCCAGCGAAGTTCCGACAGCTATTTGGAGAACTATCTCCGGCCCAGTTAGGCATCATAAAAGACAATAGTTCACCTTACATTGCAGTGGCAGCAGGCCCCGGCAGTGGGAAAACAAGGGTTCTGGTGCATAAACTTGCATCCTTATTACTGATGGAAGATGTGAAGCACGAACAATTGCTAATGGTCACTTTTTCGAGGGCAGCAGCAACTGAATTCAAGAAACGCTTACTGGATTTAATTGGAAATGCAGCCGGTTTTATTGAGATAAAAACTTTTCATGCCTATTGTTTCGATTTGTTGGGAAAGATTGGTTCAATCGAAAAGTCACAAACCATTATTCAAACAACGGTAGAAAAAATTAGAAATAAGGATATTGAACCAAATCGTATCACAAAAACCGTTTTAGTTATCGATGAGGCTCAAGATATGGATAAGCATGAATTTGAGTTGATAAAAGCGTTAATGGAACATAATGATGAAATGAGAGTTATTGCCGTTGGAGATGATGACCAAAATATCTACGCATTCAGAGGGGCAAGCTCTCAATACTTAGAACAATTTATTACCCAGCAGAAAGCCAAAAAAGTTGAACTGATTGAAAATTATCGCAGCAAGGCCAACCTTGTGGAATTCACCAATCAATTTGTCGAAAAAATCACGCATCGTCTTAAAGAAACCCCTATAATTGCTCATACCAGCGAGACAGGATCACTAACGATAATTAAGTATTCCGGTTCCAACTTGATTGAACCTGTTGTTGAAAATATTTCGTCTTCAGGTCTTAAAGGCTCCACGTGTGTTTTGACTCATTCAAACTTTGAAGCATTGCAGATTGAAGGACTATTGTTGAATAATGGATTACCCGCAAAATTGATTCAATCCAACGATGGCTTTAATTTATATAACTTACGGGAGGTTCGATATTTTATTGAACAACTCAGTTTTACAGAAGATAATTTTGTAATTAGCGATAATCACTGGAAACAGGCAAAAAGAAATCTTTGGGATAATTTTAAAGAAAGTCCTAAAATTGATATCTGCATAAATCTGATTAAAGATTTTGAACTAAGCAATCCGAAAAAGAAATACCAATCTGATTTTGAGGTTTTTGTTAAGGAATCAAAATTGGAAGATTTTGTAAATACAACCGGAGAAACCATTTTTGTTTCGACCATCCATAAGGCCAAAGGAAAAGAATTCGACAACGTTTTTATTATGCTCAATGGATTTAATCCGGACACAGATGAGAAAAAAAGACAGCTATATGTGGCCATGACACGGGCAAAACACAACCTGACAATTCATTTAAATGGTAGTTACCTGGACGATATTTCTTGTCAAAACCTTGAACGAATAAATGACAATTTTCAATATAAACCCTCAGATTTATTGATATTGCACCTATCGCACAAAGATATTTGGTTAGACTATTTCATTCATAAACAAGGTTATCTGTTTAACCTTAAATGTGGTGATAAACTTATCGTCAGCCATGATGGTTGTTCCGATAAAAATGGAAATTGTATTTTGAAATTCTCAACCAGTTTTAAAGAGAAAATAGTGGATTATGAAAATAATGGATATAAGCTGTCAGAATCAAGAATAAACTATTTGGTGTATTGGCATAAAGAAGAATCGGAGGAAGAGATTCTAATAGTTTTACCAGAATTGAATTTAAAAAAACAAACTGCTCCAACTTTGGGCCAAAAGCAAAACGAGGTGATTTAGTTTATTAATAGTGCGTAAAAAAGCCTAAACGCAAAGACGCAATGGCGCAAAGTTTTTAATATTGGAGTGTTGACCAAAATCTATGTAGGGTGATAAATTGTGATAATCAATAGATAGTAAGATTTTAAGAACTCGGAGAAGGAAATTCCAAATTGATTCCTTTTAAGAGATGCGTAAATAGAAGTTATTCAATGCATTATGACTAAAAAAACTTATTATGGTTGATAAACAGAAAATAGAATCAATTCTGTTAAACCAGGAGTTTTCAGAATTTGAGTGGATTAATCCTGAAACGATTGTCGTAGCACATTGGGTGAGGATAAAGTGCATTTTTGGGTGCAGTGATTATGGATTAGGGACTTGTCCTCCAAATACGCCCTCTGTAGAGGATTGCAGCAGCTTTTTCAAGGAGTATAAAAATGGGGTGATTATTAGATTAAGAAAATTTGCTGATAAAGATAAATATCCTTCCGACTGGTCAAGAAACGTGACTAACAAATTATTAGAAACCGAAAGACAAATTTTTCTCCAGGGCCATCAAAAAACATTTTTATTAAACCAGACTTGTTGTGGTATATGTAAAGATTGTTCAGGAAACCGGAAGGATTGCAAAGACAAAAAGAACTCAAGACCAAGCCCGGAAGCTTTTGCAGTCGATGTTTATCAAACTGCAAGGAATGTAGGAATGGAAATTAATGTTGTTTCAGAAAATCCTTCGGAAATTAACAGGTATGCATTTATACTCATCGACTAATTTGAAAATCATGAATAATGTACCAACGCCCGAAACGCCAATTTAATGTCTGGCAGTAATCGTGACGTTGAACGCCAACACATCAAATATCCAGCTAAACTAAAACCATAAAATGACAGAATATTGGGAATCGAGCTTTCTTGGAATGCGGACATCGTGGGGATATGAACCTTCTGATTCCGCCATTTTATCGAAGAATTTTTTGCTTGAAGAAAAGGCTAAAGAAATTCTGATTCCCGGGATTGGATATGGAAGAAACGCTAAGATATTCAGCGACAATGGATTCAAAGTGACTGGAATTGAAATTTCTAAAACGGCCATTGATTTGGCCAGGAATGAGATGGGGCTTGACTTTAAAATCCACCATGGTTCAGTAACAGAGATGCCTTTTGATGAAAATATTTATGACGCGATATTTTGTTACGCCTTAATTCATCTCTTGAATTATTCCGAAAGAAAAAAGTTTATTCAGGATTGCTTTAACCAACTTAAGCCCAATGGATACATGATATTTACTGTTGTATCAAAAAAAATGTCGCTGTATGGGAATGGAAAACGACTGAGCAAGGATCGATTTGAAATAGCGAAAGGACTGAGTGTGTTTTTTTACGATACAGAATCAGCGAAACAAGAATTTGAGAAATATGGATTGTTGGAAATTTCAGAAATTGATGAACCAATAAAGCATATAGACAATGAACCTCCCATAAAGTGTTTATTGATAAAATGTAAACGAATTGACCAAAATGAAGGGTATTTAACAAATACAACAGGACTCTGAATTCCCTTATTGCATAGAACGTTGGAGGTTGAAGCCATAATCATTTTGAAATGGCAAATGAAAATATTTTCCCGTAACTTGGTTATATGTTTCAGAATATCCGACCTGACCTTTTGGTATTGAATGGATGGGACTCGAAAAGCCAGTCCGTAAAACAAATTGATACAAGTAACACCTTATGTTATATTTGAAGTTAATGATTGAGATTCCAGGCTAAAGTTTAATCCATAAAACTTTAAAACATGAAAATTACAATCTCCACATTAATGGTATTTTTGGGCCCAGTATTGTTTGCCCAAAACAGTAAGCTGGAAATGGTTTACAATCAAATCACCCCTCTCCCTGACAAATTGCTTTGTGAAAATACTGATAATTACGCAGAAACAATTGCTCTGATTGAATCATTGTCTGACCAACTGGAGAAAATAAAACTTAACCTTAATCAGGAGCTAACAACAAACGGCGATGAAACTTACAAATCAATATCAGCCGGGTTTCCAACAGATGAAGAATTGAAAAAAGTTGAAAAGCTTTCAGAAGCAGAGCAGCAAGCCTATTGGGAAAAAATTGAAGCCAACCAGAGCCAATTAGATAACGCTATTGCTGACAATTCCCTTAAATTCCAGGCAGAGAAAGAAAGACTTAATAAGCAAGTTGCAGATTACCAAAATGAACTACTTGCAATAGTAGAAGAACTCTCGGAGATACATTATGAAGCCACAAAAATAAAATCTGATAAAAGACAAAAAATCTATAATACCTTTATAGAAAATAATACTTTAACTGAGGCCGGAAAGCAGCAGATTGACAAAATTAGCGCTGAGTTTTGTTCCGTCGTTTCACCAGCCCTTCTCAAAAAACTCAGGCTCGAATATGACCACCTGAAAAATAATATGGCATTGTATCGAAGATTGACTGTTATTGAACTGATGGAATTTAGCACCCTCACCGAGGAGGTGGTGAGTGCACAAAATGCTGCGCTACTTGACTTAAACGATCTTGAAATGTTAGCTCAGTTTCTTACCAACTACAGAAATTTATTTAATTTTTTACCTGGTGAATTTGATAACCAAACCTATGAGATATTTTGATGCGAATATGCTTTCAATAATTCCGCTCATTATTGTGCGCGAAAGTTAATACGCAAAGTTTTTGATTGCTTCGTTTTACCTGCAATGTCCTATCCTATGTGATAAGGAGGGGCGAAGGGGTTTTCAAACATCCTGTGACAAAAACTCTGAGCTTTGCGCATTAAATCCAGTGGAGCCTCCAGCTACCACTCCATTAGGCCACTCAAAAAACCAGCCAGCTCTCCGGCAATTTCCTGATGCTGTACCAGGTCAGGATGCCCTCCACAGCCGTTGTTAAAGCTGCGCGAAAAGAAAAAGGTGTGAACATTTTCATCCCCCTCTTTGTGAAGCGTCTCCGTTACAGAAGCCAGGTAATTTTTCAAAGTTAACGTTAGTGTTTCGTCTCCCATCGGACTGGTCAACAAAATAATTTTCGCATCCTTGTACTTGCCTCTCAGCGTATGAACAAAATCAACATAACGCGTACAAAACTCTGTAGAATCCTGAATTCCATCATTTTGCCCGAGGGCAACAGTCACCACATCGGGTTGATATTCAGAGAAATCCCATTCGAATTTATTATCCCGCATGTTCAGTTTGTCATACACATCGGGCATTACAATGTCCATATCACAGCAACTGTGCATCAGTCCAATGCCCGAAACAGACGATAGCATCCATTGGGCATCCAACATCCGTGCAGTCACCGGGCCATAACTCATAAATGCATTGTGCTGATCGTACCATTGGGCAGAATCGCAGGGAATTTCAGACAAATCGCTTCCGGTTCCGCAAGTGATGGAGTTCCCATAAAACTCAATTTTCCTTTCCGGCTTTGGTGTAGGCTCAAGAAGATTTTCACAGTGCAACCCGACAAATTCCAGATAACCAATCCCCGATTCGGTACTTTTACTGATGGTCAGGTTATGAGAACCCTCTCCCACTCCATCAGCAACCTTCAGCACATTATGTGCCCCTGACAGTTTGATGCGTTGCACCGGTAGTTCATCCACCTGAACGGAAATATAGTTGTGGTTACTGCCATACAGCACCTCATCATTCACCTCAATCACACAGGAATCACCTTCAAATGTGGCCTGAATATAGACTCCCGGAGCCCAAAACCTGGGCAGTTCCGGATTGGAGAAATCAATTCGGCCGGTGTATTGAAAATTCGGATGATCTGCAGAAAAGAATTTTACTTCGGGTCTCGAACAACTCCCTAAAAGGAAGAAAGCAAAAACCACTACAAAAGAAAACAACCAGGAAGGAGAACAAAGCTTTTTCATACTCAGAAAATCAGGATTCAAACAGAAACTCAGTTTTTACAATTAACCATCAAAATAAGCAAATTTTCCAAAAGCAGAGGCTCAACAAATCAGTCATTCTTTGATATTTTCTTACCTTACCAAAATCAATCCCGGATTGTGGCCGGTAATGCATCGACCACCATCAGATGTCACCACAAAAGTATTTTCAATGCCTACCATTCCAATTCCTTTAATGCCTTTTTTGGGTTCCACTGCGAACACCATATTCTCCTCAAGCGGTTCTTTAAAACCAGCTGCCAATACAGGCAACTCATCCACCGTAAGTCCAATTCCATGACCAAGAAATTTAACAGATCGATTGCCAAAACCCATAAAATTCTCTTTGAACCCCGGGGTTAGGCTGTTCATGATTGTTTCGTAAATGGCTTCAGGAGTATTGCCCGGTAGCAACATTTCAGCAACTCTGTTTTGGATACTCACACATTGGTGGTGAGCATTGATCGCATCCTCATTCAGCCGCTGCCCAAACATATAAGTCATGGTTTTATCCGAATGATATCCGTTTACCCCGAGTCCCATGTCCACAAACACCAAATCGCCCTTTTTTAGTTTTCTATGACGACTTCCAAGTCCGGGCACTGCAGCGCTGAGCCCTCGATTTCCTCCGGGGCCGTCAAAATTGGTCGGATACAAAGAACTCTCACCAAACCCAAGTTGTGCCACCACAATTTCCGTATCAAACATGGCAAAACGAGCAGTTCCCTGATGCCCTTCGCGCACCATCAGATGATACAATTCCCCGGCCAAATCGGCTTCCGTCATCCCCTCGCGAAGAATTTCAGGAACTAAATCCTCCAGTACCCTAGCGTGAATAGCACCTGCTTTCTCCATAAAACTAAGTTCCAGCGGACTTTTCACCGCACGCGTCATAGATATCTGGAAATCGAGTGATTTGAAAGTCTCGAAAGCAAAATGTTTCTGAATTCTTTTAAACATTGCCAAAGGAACAAACTCTGCTTCGAGAAAAACTTCACCCGGCAATTGAGGATACCCGGCTGCTGCATCACGATAGCTCCCCATCGGCCTGATATCAGGGAACTCAGACTCACCGGAAGTTCGTTCAAAACTTCTTCGCACCCACAAAGTGGCCCTACCGTCCCTGGATATTATCAGCATTCCGTCGGGCATGGAACCGGTAAAATACAAAAGGTTTATTTTGCTGAAAATAAAGGCCATTTCCCATTCAGGATTTTGAGAATTCATGATTTCACGAAAACGCAAAAGACGTCGGTTTAGCTCTGAAGCAGGGATGATTGATTCCATATAATATACTCTTTTTTGATTCGGCCCTCCACTAAATTAGAATTATGCAACGTAGCACAGGCAATTCCCATTTCAAGAAATTCAAATTTAACACAATAGTCCGAAAAAAAGCCTAAACCCAAAGGTCTCATCACGCAAAAGACACTTTATCAAACAACTCTGACTCACCTATAAAAACTTCAACAATTTAACCATCAGTAATTTATAACAAAACTAACTTCATGTACCTGGTAAAACAATCACTTCTGACAGAGTGCAATATAAGATTTGGAGAGGTTTATTTTCAAAGACAAAAATAATTTGTAAATTATTTGGGTTAACATGAAAAACTGTTGGTTATGAAAAAGAAGATTGGAAATTCCACGCTTGAAATCATACAAGGCAATATTGCATCTCAACCCGATATGCAGGCTATTGTCAATGCAGCAAATGCACAGTTACGAACCGGAGGAGGTGTTGCAGGCGCTATTCATCGTGCAGCAGGACCAGAACTGGAAAAAGAGTGTATCCCATTAGGGCCAATTAGACCGGGAGAGGCAGTGATTTCAGGAGGACATAACCTGCCTAACAAGTATGTGATTCACTGCCTGGGCCCCGTTTACGGCAAAGACAAGCCTGAGGATAAACTGCTGGCTGAATGCTATCGAAATGCCCTGCTTATTGCTGATGAAAAGAAAATTGAATCCATTGCTTTCCCCGCTATCTCCACCGGAATTTTTGGTTATCCCGCAACAGCTGCAGCACAAGTAGCCATGGATGCCATTGTAGAAACGGTTCCGAAACTTGAGAATGTTAAAACCATTAGAATAGTCCTTTTCGGACAGGAAGATTTTGAGATCTGGAAAAAAACAGTAAGCTGATATTTGGTTCCTGATGCAAACAAAAGGGGCTCCCAAGTTCCGGAAGCCCCCTGTATAAATAATTTGCCAACAATAAACCTTTTATCGCTTCAAAACTTTTATAATTTCTTGTTCACCCCCATTGTTTAACTGAAGAAAATATATTCCAGATTGTATTTCGCCAAAATAAAGTCGCTTTTCACCCCTGAAACTTCCACTGAAGACGACATTTCCCTCAAGGGAAAACACTGAATAAAAAGTTTGACGGCCACCAAATTCTTTGGTTTCATCAATATACAATTCATCAACCACCGGGTTGGGCCAAACACTGAAAGTCCCGGCTTCATCCATTGAGTTTTCAAAAATCGGTGTAGAATCATCTACTTCCACAAACTTTACTTTATCCAGATAAAGGCAAGTGGCATCATTCCCCACATAAAATTTCAGTTTAGCTGTATTATCGTTAGCATCAGCGGTAAAACTATAATTAAAATCGTCAGCAGTAACGGTAAGCTCTGCAGAAGCCTCAAAATAGTTGGTATAATCTCCCCCATCCATCTGAACAGCCACACCCAGCGGTCTTACATCGTCGGCTTTGGCAGAAAAAGTGATTTCATACTCTTTCCCGGCTTCAATGGGCGTTTCGTAGCGCACCTGTACATGCCAGCTTTCCGTTCCGGGAGTCTCCGGACAGATTTTCAGAGCATTATCTCCTGACAGACCGGCAGTACCAACAACTTCCATCGTTCCATTTGCCCCACTGTTATTCTGAATGGTCCATCCTGTCATTCCCAGATCAAACTCCCCGTTAAAAACACTGTTCCCATCACTCACCACTTCCTCGCCAGCATAAGGATAACCAACATTGGGACGGGCTTCCATATACTCCTCCAGCCAAACCATTGCATCCTTTTTGGTTCCATCAGAATTTAGCAAGCCGGTACCCGTTTTCCAGGTACTTCCCTCCACATAGCCCCACAGGGTAATGCCGGCCACATCGGGATGCTCCCAATAAACCGGAAAAAGTTGCTGATAACTGCGCAACTGCGATGCTTCGGTACTTTGTTTCCCTGCCAAATCGAGCTCTGTCACAAAAACCGGAACACCCCCCGAAGCCATCAGACTGATTCTTTCTTCAAGCAACCCCGGATCGTCAACCAGCGGATCCACATTAAAAGTATGTGCCTGGGTACCAAATCCATCAATCAACCCCCGGTCGCGTAAAACACTCACCAGGCCGAGCATTTCATGAATGCCATCTGGGTTATTCTCCAGCTCAAAATCGTTCAAAACAAGTTTGGAGTTGGGAAAATATTCCCGGGCCTTTTCGAAAAGCCAGACAGCCCAGTCATAACCTGTTTCTCCGGGCCCTCCCAGACCTTCGCGGAAATAGGGAGTTCCGGCTGCATGCTCTTCTCCATTCCAGGTATTTAAATACATATTCTCATTCAGCACATCAATCTGGTCGATGTAGGTATAGCGCTCAGCAATTGCTGCCATATACTCTTCCACTTCCCCACGGAATTCCGTAACATCTGAACTTAAAGATTCTATCCATGAAGGGTATTGACTTCCCCAGGCAATAGCATGATAACGATACATCAGGTGATTGGCCTCGGCAAAATCATAAACGCCATCAGAACCCGACCAATCCATATTATCCCGGGTCCGTTCAATACTGCCCCACTTGGATTGATTCTCTGCAGTTACACCATTCCACAACTGCAGGTAGTCACTACGGGCACTACCATAACCCATTATATTTCCCAGGTATTTACCTTTTCCTGCACTCAACCCGCGGCTCACCACAGCATTGGCACCCACAGTAACCATTACCCCCGCTGAAGTAAACGAAACACCCTGATCGTTGATTGCACGGGCCGTGATGCGGTAAGAACCTTCAGAAACATTCTCCCATAAAAAAGAATAGGTGTTTGAGACTCTCTCCGAAGTTTCATAAACCAATTGGTTATCAACAAAAAACTCAACTTTGGTGATGGCACGGGCCACTTCTGAGCCGCCGGTACCTGTTGCATAAACACGTACAACCACATCACTGCCGGCTTGATGGTAAGCATTGTTGTGCGGATAGGTAATAACGCACGAGGGAGGTGTTGAAACCTGTCCGTGAGATACCGGAACACCCAGAATAAAAAACATCAATAATGCAAAACCCACTGTAAAAACACCCTTCATATTGTTACTATTTTAATTATCTATCCACAAAAATTCATTTATTTCATTAATCATAAACCGGATTATCGGGTCATAAACAGACTGTTTTTGGGGTTCCAAAACCGGAATACCTTCCTGAAAAAGGCATAAAAAGAAATTCCGGTTAAAAAACAATCCAACAAGCAACCAGAACAGAACAACACACAAAAATAACTTTTTTTTAAGAAGTATGATAATGGTAGGGCAGTTATGACATAAATCTTTTATGAACACTCTGCATTTTTAGATATACGAGAAATCAGAAAAAACTAAATACAAAAGAAACCCCGGTAAAACAATTCGCTTTACCGGGGTAATATAAGATCAGTACAACATAATCTATTCTTTTAGCAACTCCTGCACGGCGTTGGCCAGATAAATATACGAACCCCCAACGGTAATCACATATTCATTTTCGCCCCAGAGGAACGGCCAATCTTCCTTATTCTCGGGAAAATCGGGGTCCAGCATCAGAATGCCCGGGACAATTCCTCCGGGAATGTAAGAGAAATCGGCCCGATTCATGCCGTATGCAACTTTCTTGGTATGAAGCCCTACTCCTGACACAAAGGAAATGTCGGAATCGGGATGACAACCAAGAATGTAGTTTAATGCTTTGAAAACATTCTCCTTATCCATTACATCCGGGAAAACCTTGTAAAGCATATAATTGGTTATTCCGTATGATATTACGGTGCCATTTCCTGCCCAACCGCCCTCGGTAATAGGTACTCCGAATGGATTTTGTTTCTGAAGAACGTCAAGTTCTTCAACATAAGTCTCAGCACGTTTTTTCACTTTCGCAACAAAAGCATCATCCATATAATCCAGGGCAGGTAACAAGGAGGAAGCCAGGAAAACAAATCCTTGGCTCACCTCTGGCCACATCTCTTCTATCCTTTGCGAATATTTATCGCTGCCTGTGGCAATCAAAAGTTGAGTAGCTGCACGTAGTTCCTCCAGAATAAGCGGACCTCCGGTTGTATTCCCCACATAAAAAATATCCGGTTCCTTTCCCTGTTCATGGTTCCATACACCAATGGCCGTTTCCAGACACTCCTGGGCAAAATCGGAGTCATAATCTTTCAGTGCCCTTGATGAAGCAGCCAATGCAGCGGCGGAACCATAATTGAGCGGAGTGGATTTACTGGTAAACGCCCATCGGTCGTCAAATGTTCCGCTATAAGGATAATCCATCTCCAGACTATCCAGTGCAGGGTTGAAAATGAGGTTATCTGTCATCGTCAAACCGTCACCAAGGTGTGTATATTGCGATAAATCGGAGACAATGATTCCGGGAATGGCATGACCAACAGCTCTGTGTTGCGCCAACAAACCGATTGCTCCATGTTCAATTTGCTGAAGGATGTCATTTTTCCCATCAGGATGATGCAAATCTACATATCGGTTTTCCTGTTCCACCAGTGTCTCGTCCCGGGTTACATTAAAATCGGCCCAGGCATTCACCAGGTTCAATATGGTGTAGTATTGCGACTGCGTACGAATGTCATAGTCACCCGCATCGTACCATCCACCTACATTCAGTCCGGGAATATGCTCACCAGGTTGATATTGGGTATCGGTAGTGGGGCCCTGGGCATATAAATCGAAGTGCTCATGATTGACAGGAGCCTGAAGGGCATCATCGAGATGGGAGGCCCCATGCCAAACACGGTAGGCTTCATTGACCAAAACATGATCCATCTGAACCGGGATATAGATATCCAAAGTCGGATGCCAGATGTTCTCATAAACCTTCTCCCCAATTCGCAAAGGACGGCTTTCGACATCTCCATATTGAACCATATAAAGTCCCGACTCGGTGATATCTGAAAAATCAAAGATCCCGTACTGATAGCGCTGGTAAAAACCCCATTGCTCCACATTACCGGTATAAACCTTCACCTTTTTTCCTGTTTCATTAATTCTAAAAAGAGAAGCCTCCGAAAGGTAATCTGCGTTTTTGTCCAGCTCAATTACAGCTCTTTTTGCCTGAGCCGGATGATATCCAACCTGAGAAAAACTAATGACCGGATCCCGCAACCATCCGTCCACACTGGAAACACTCAATTTCCACTCGATAACACGACCCGTCTCTCCCGCAGGAATCAGACTTCTAAGTACCAACCAGCCATTTTGAGCCTTGTTGCGTCCGTCAAAGAACATCAGTTCATTCTCCGACTCAATCCCAATTCTCCGGGTATCATCTTCCGGAGCCAACACCATCTTGTGTCCGGTAGCCAGCGGCATAGGTTCCGTTTTTCCGGCCTCATTCATTTTAGTTGGTCCTGATGGGTAATGCGGTACCAGACCAGGTTCACTATCCATCAGATAAGTCTTTCCAAAGTAAGCCGAGGGAAGGAATTCGATGTTAAACCCAACCTTGCCGTCAAGACTTTCCGGAAGCGGCTTTTCCAAATGAACACTTATGATGATGTCATCGCCCGAGGGTTCTGTCTGAATCATATATTCAAAATCGGGATATTCGAGCCATGCTTTCACCACATTATTCTCTCTGTCCACCTCTTTGCGGTTAAATTTAGGAATGGGGTCCCATTGCTCGGGAGTGGAATTCAGCCGAACATCTCCGTTGGTTACAGTTCGTTTTCCATGATGAATAATCTCAATACCACTCATTTTCGAGTCGCTGAAATTTTCATTGTACCAATTGGTAAACATCAAAACATTAACTCCGGGCATTTCGTAATACGCGGAATCATTTAATTCTATGCCGTTCTGTTCTGCATTTACAGGTAAAAAAGAAGCTCCCAAAAACGTGAGCATCAATGCCCCTTTCTGAAATAGGGCCCATCGGTTTTTCGTTGGTGTGGTCAAACTTGTCATAATTCTTTTGTTTTTCGTAAAACCAAATATAAGCAATTATTTTTAACAAAAAGAAACGGCAGGCAATGAAGGATTTCTCATTCAAAATCATCGCTTCATTATCGCGCCTTCCTCTTTCAATTCTTCCGAAGTTACTGAAATTAGCGCATGCAATCACACCAGAAACATTTTAACCATGGGAAGCCTTTCCCAGGTATTAACGGGCATGTTTTATCGCCAACCGGCCTTATTGAATTGCCATGATGGAGAATAAAAAAACACAGTCAAAAACTCTAAGGAGCACAGACTGTGTTTTCTCATTTATATCAATAATGTCAACAACAAAAAAACGTCAGCACAGAAAAGATACTACCTTGATGAAAATCAATCAAAGAATTCTTCTACATCTCTTTTAAGATTTTTAAAGCCATCCTCAATATTCTGTCGGGCTTTGTTCCACTCCTCCTCTGTTTTATCATCCAACTCTTTCAATTCCTTTTCCAAATTATCAGCCTCCTGCTCCAGTTTATGGAGCTTATTCTTCAGAGAGC
Source organism: Marinilabilia sp. (assembly GCF_016278715.1). Lineage (GTDB taxonomy): Bacteria > Bacteroidota > Bacteroidia > Bacteroidales > Marinilabiliaceae > Marinilabilia. Next base: position 19,441 of record NZ_JADQBH010000207.1, read on the forward strand.
CATCATCCTCAGTTCCTGAAATTTTCTGTTTAATAGTTTCCACTTTTCTGTCAATATCATCCAGAACCTCATCGGCGGTGGACTTAAAATCGGCTTTCTCTGTTTCAAATAAATCCGATATAGCCGTTCCCACATCGTTCAATTCCTCTTTCAAGCCTTCATAGTTCTCTTCAACGGCGTCGGAAACCTTCTTTTCATCCTGTTTTTTCTGAGCTGAATTACAAGAAATGAAACCAAAACTTAATATTGCAACCACGGCAAACAATAACAATTCTCTGTTCATAATGATTAGTTTTAAAGATAAATATTAACTGACTATTAAAAAATGAACAAATTTTTTAATACAGGGACCCATATTTGTGATGAGCCAAGAAAATATAAATGTCTATACCGGCTGTAACAAAAACCTTATTAAATTTGGGCTGTTAACATCCTGAAAACAAAAGAGGTCATGAAGCATTTTGTACTATCCA
>NZ_JADQBH010000248.1 GCF_016278715.1 Marinilabilia sp.
CAGGGCGTCAGAGAGTTTTATCACACTTGGTTTTCCGATGGTTCTTCCTTGTGGGACAGGGTTGGAGCGTCCACTTATGGTCCTGCACCGGGGTTTCTTACAGGTGGTCCCAATCCCTCGTACGATTGGGATGGTTGCTGTCCGGGAGGTTGTGGTTCAGCAGCAAATAATCAGGCTTGTTATGCAGTGGATATTGTTCCGCCTAAAGGTCAGCCTGCGCAGAAGTCCTATAAAGATTTTAACAACTCATGGCCCCTAAATTCTTGGTCTGTAACTGAGAACAGTTGTGGATATCAGGCCAATTACATCCGTTTGCTTGCCAATTTTGCAGATTATTCTTATGACTGCAATGGTGACCTGAATGGGGAAGCATCTTTAGATGTTTGTGGTGTATGTGCAGGTGGAAACACAGGACGGGAACCGGTCGTTGATCCTGCCGATTGCGAAACCAATTCCATTCGATTGCCTGATTCAGGCAACCGGGAATTCACATTGTGGCCTAATCCGGCAAAAGAGAATTTGCATGTTCTTAACTCCTTTGGCCGGGAATTTACTTACCGGATTGTAAATCTTAGGGGGATTGTAATGCAGGAAGGTTTGGGGATGGGAGAGGAAACAATCGATGTGGCCCCATTGGAGTCGGGAACCTATTTTGTTGTTTTTGATACAGATTCCGAAGTTTTTTCTCAAAAGTTGGTGGTGAATTAGTTAACCCTTTCCAAAAGGTCTTTTTCCCCTTAAAGTTTTATATATTTGTTGGTATAAGCCAGGTATATGAACGCAAAAAGACCATTAAAAGCGGTTGTTATTTCCGATGCTCATTTGGGAACCATCAGCAGTAAAGCGAATCAACTTTATGCATATCTGAAAACCATCCAGCCGGAAACTTTGGTGTTGAATGGTGATATAATTGATTTTTGGCGTTTTTCAAAGCGGTATTTTCCTGCTTCACACCTGAGAGTTATCCGTTATCTGTTTAAAATGGCCGAAACGGGTACCAAGATTATTTTTATTCCCGGAAACCATGATGAGGTTGGACGTCGGTTTACCGGGGTTGATTTTGGCCATCTTCGCATCGATAATAAAGTGGTTTTAAATCTTGATGGAAAAGCAGCCTGGATTTTCCATGGCGATGTATTTGATGTGGTTATGCATCACTCCAAGTGGTTGGCAAAAATGGGTGCCGCAGGGTATGGAATTCTTGCCGGCATCAACCGGATGGTCAATTCTGTTCTCCGGCTCCTTGGGCGGAACCCTATTTCTCTGGCCGCCAAAATTAAAGACAAGGTAAAAGGAGGCAAGAAGGAAGCTGTAACCAAGTTTGAAGCTATTGTGGCTCGTCTGGGAATTCGCAAAGGCTACCACTACGTAATTTGCGGTCATATCCATCGGCCCGCCAAAAAGCGTATTAAATCTCCTGCCGGCGCCATTACTTATCTTAATTCAGGTGACTGGGTTGACAACATGACTTCACTTGAATATGAAAATAGGGACTGGCACCTCAAGCATTGGGATGCTTCAATTGAGACTTCTATTGAGGATACAGTGGAAGAACAAATACTCTCCGAAACACTTGAAGATGTTTTTACCCGTGCCTTTAAAGAGGTTTTAAAAAGTTGAGAAAGAGAGTCTGACAAGGATGCATTAATGCCGGGGATTTTAGGAGTTAGAGAACTGTGGGGGTGATGATATAAATTAGTTACCTTCAAGCTTAAAAAAGCAACCATTCTGAATCAAATGTCATCTAAAAGGAAAAGACATCTATAAAAACAAAATTATGAAAAATTTTCAAATATTGTTTTTCTCAATTGCTTTAGTCGGTTTGCATAGTTGCAATAAAGACGAACTTGTTATTCAACAAGGAGAGTGTATGCCTTTTTTTATTTCTGACACCTACGAATACCCTATTGTTCCAGGAATGGATGAATGGGCAGACTTAAAATCGTTATCTGAAATGGTACAGGCTTGCCAAATCCCAAATAGCAAATTAAAATCTATTTCGACAGAGGGTTTATTGGAAACCTTATTGACTTATCCACTGATACTTGATTATGGAGCATTTAATTTTGGTCAGGACGGATTTGAGAGAATTAAATCTGAAAACAATGGGTTTGAAGAACTTTATGGAAGAACAAATTTCTTTAATGTTATTACGGAAAGATATAAACTAATGTCCTTAAATTGTGACAAAAATCATTATCCTCCATTTTTCGCAGGAATCGAAACTCCAATTCAGATTTCATTTGAAACAATTGAGTTCTTTATGCTTCAGGACGAGTTGTTGAATAAAACTAATTCAAATCAAAGAATTCAAATTCTTGAATTGGTGCTGGAAAAGCTTCAAGCAAAAAAGGAATATGGTATTTCTCAAAATGAGAACTTAGTTTCATATGCGATATTGGGAAAAATAATGATTAATGAAAATTATTCTCCGTTTGTAAATATCAATGACGAAAATGAAATCGTAGCAGGATTAGTTAGAATTCCGATTGGATTCGATTCCGAATTGTTAGATTTAATTGAAGATAAAGCAAAAGAATTAAAAGCCAGCAGGTAACAATGTTCAAAAATTATAGCCGAAACAGTAGTAAATTCAAGAGTTGTAGCCCGCATTAGCTTTTCTGTTTGTTGAAAGGTTTGGAGTCTGCAATCGGCTACTTTGCATATAATCAATGTCATAGGCAGCCCTGAAAGACGATGGTGCAACAGAAAATGAAGTCCAATATAAAGAAGTATACATTTAAACAGGGACTGCCACAAGAATTTGAATTGGTTGGTATCGGACAACTATACAACAACCATTCTGACCTGTTGACCACCCCACATCGGACAGGCTTTTATCACATACTTTGGTTTCAAAAAGGTAATCCAACTCATTTGGTTGACTTCAATCCCGTTAAAATTAAACCTAATACAATTCTTTTTATGACTTGTTCCGAGTAGAAAACGGGGAAATAGCTGAACATTGGGACGTAATTGAACCCATCCCTGCAAAATAGAATTGGAGAAACAACAACGGAAAGTTCTAAACATCAACATAGTGATAAGTAAATGCTAGATTGTAAAATGGTCAGGGCTTTATTGCATTCGGACACAAAAAACGGACATAAGTAGGGCAGCCGATAACAGCGGTTTTGTGTTAGGCGGGGTAAACGGCTTTGTATGACAGGTTTTCGTATATTTGAATTTCGGCTTGGTAAAATAGTTTGGTGGTAAAAGCCCGCCCGAACGCAAAGCCGCAAACCGTTGTTTGTCATGGCAAACAAAATTCTGCTAACCTCAAACCGATAGAAAAATGAATAAAAAGTATTTTTTGATAATAATATTCGGACTGATTGGATTAATTACTTCCAATGCACAGCCCAATGAAAAAATCGTGATTGACAATGATATTCAATTAATTCATATTCAGGATTCAATATTTGTTCATGTGACCTGGCACCACCTTAATGATTTTGGCCGATTTCCATCAAATGGACTGATTTTAGTTAAAAAAGGACAGGCTCTGATGATTGACACACCAATTGACGATGATAAAACCGAGAGATTAACAAAGTATTTGAAGGATTCTATGTCAGTGGATTTGACTAAATTGATAATTGGGCATTTCCATGATGATTGTTTGGGTGGATTGGGTTATTTACAAAGTATCGGGATTGAGTCAATTGCAAATTCAATGACAGTTGAGAAATGCCAAGAAATTGGATTACTCCTTCCATCAACCTCTTTTACCGATTCCTTGACGTTTAATTTTAATGGAGAACAAATTGATTGCCGATACTTTGGGGCCGGACATTCATTTGACAATATAACGGTCTGGATTTCAAATAAAAAGATTCTGTTTGGTGGATGCTTGATAAAATCAGTTGATTCAAAAGGACTGGGTAATTTATCTGATGCAGTAGTAAATGATTGGGATAATACGATTGAGAAGGTAATGAAAAGATACCCTGAGATTAAAACAGTGATTCCTGGGCACGGAGAATTTGGTGGTGTTGAACTATTAACACATACACTTGAATTAGTTGATAAAGAGAAAGGTAAATAAAAACTACGAACGCATAACATGGTTTAGTGCATGCAGGTGTCAGTGGTTTGTGAAAATTCTCAGCTCGTAAAAAATGCCGGTGTAACTTGACAGGAAATAGCCTCGTAATCCCGCACGATACCATACCATCATACTTTGCCATGCATTTAAAAGAAAGACATCAAGTTGTATAACAGACAAATAAGAAATGAAGATATTAGTCATACTTGCTCACCCGGACAGACAGAGTTTTAATCATGCAATAGCTAATGAATGTAAGCAAAAACTTGCAGAGAATGGACATAAAATAATATTTCGTGATTTATATGAGGATCGTTTCGACCCATTAATTACTTCAAAAGAGATACCTAAAAATGGTACGATAAATGACTTAGTAGAAAGGCATTGTGATGATTTGGTGCAGAGTGACGGGATAATAATTATTCATCCGAATTGGTGGGGGCAACCTCCTGCAATATTAAAAGGTTGGATTGACAGAATTATTAGACCTGGAATTGCATATGAGTTCAATGACGGTGATGATGGTGAAGGAATTCCGATAGGATTATTAAAAGCAAAGATAGGGCTTGTTTTTAATACATCAAACACAAATGCGGATAGAGAAAATAAAATATTTGGGGACCCACTGGAAACGATTTGGAAAAATTGCATTTTTAAATTTTGTGGAGTGGAAGTATTTGATAGAAAGATGTTTAGAATAGTTGTTACAAGCGATTTAGAGCAAAGACAGCAATGGCTGAAAGAAACCAGAGAATTAGTAGATAAATATTTCCCTGAAAACAAAAAAAATGATATGATGCTGAAAATGTAGGAATTTTATATTGAATAAATAAAAATGGAACATACTACAGAATCTATTTGGAATGCATGTTGCTGTAAAATAAAATCATTCATTTTAAAACATGTGTCAGATGAATACATCACAGAGGAGATATTTCAGGAAGTTTTTATCAAAATTCACATGAATATCAACACACTCAGGGATGAATCAAAAATAAATAACTGGATATTTCAGTTAACAAGAAATACTATTACCGATTATTACCGGAAACATAAAGTAAAATTCGAAGAAGAAGACAAGATAGACATCGTCGAGAGTTCGAATTTTGATTACCCGGATGAATTTAAAGATGAAAACGAACGAGATCTAGCCGATGAGATCAACTCAAGTTTAAGACCTCTTATTGAAACCTTGCCACACAAATATGCCCAGGCTCTTCTATTGATTGAATATGAGGGATTGTCGCAGGTAGAGCTGGCAAAAAGGCTAAAGATTTCACCTTCAGGTGCAAAATCACGTGTACAACGAGCTCGCAAAATGATTCAAGATAAGTTAATGACTTGTTGTCACTATGAATTCGATAAATATGGTACTGTGATTGGGGTAAAACCCAAAGAATGCTGTTTGTGTAATGGTCAATCGTCCAGTTAAATACGCCTGTTTTTGAATCCTTTTCTTGATTCTTCGTCTTTATAAGAAAGTTAAACTTATAGATAAAGATGAAACAGAAAAAGAATTCCCTGATTACAGGAACTGTTTTTACACAGATAAATGAAGTTCCTCAAGTTGCAACTAAGTTAAACCGAAAGGATTACTGGGGTGCAGTAAAAGTGCGTTGGCTAATAGGACGCGACCATTATCTGGTCGCTCCAGGCCTTTATGCTACAGGTAAACCTGATGAAAGTTCTGATGTATTTGTTACTGCCAATTATAAATTGTCATTCGATCATTTACGTAAAAACCTTGATGGCATTAACGCATGGATATTGGTGTTAGACACAAAAGGTGTTAATGTTTGGTGCGCAGCAGGGAAAGGTACCTTCGGTACATCTGAACTTGTTCACCGGATAAGAGTGACCCGACTTGGTATGATAGTTAATCACAGGAAGATTATTGTGCCTCAACTTGGAGCTGTTGGAATAGCAGCCCACCTTGTAAAAAGTTTAACTACAGTTTGTGCAAAACCTATTCCCGGTACTTTAAAGCAATCTCAGACTAATGCTAACGCACATGTTTCGGGAGAAATTGTTGAGCCGGGATTTCGTGTAATATTCGGTCCGGTTAGGGCAAAAGATATAAAAGCCTTTATACAAAACAGATACCAGACAACAACCGAAATGCGTACGGTAACCTTCAATTTCTCCGACCGGATAAAATTGCTGACGGTGGATATTGTATATGCCAGGTATAAACTTTTTGCAGCTTTTGCAATAATGTTTCTGCTTTCAGCAATTGATTCACAGGGTATCAACCTGTATCAAGCTATTAATAATGGCTTGACGGCCATGATTTTAATTACCCTTGCTTATTTTACGGGCATACTTATTACTCCCGTTTTTTTGCCTTATATCCCAGTAAGAATGTTTGCTTTTAAAGGTTTGATTAGCGGTTTTTTCTTATCGGGTATTCTATTCTTAACAGGAGATTTAGGTATTGGATATTTTGGGATTGCAGCCTGGTTTCTTTTACTCCCGGCAATTTCATCTTTTATGACCATGAACTTTACAGGTGCCTCAACATTCACTTCTCTTTCGGGAGTTAAAAAAGAGATGAAAATATTTGTACCTATTCAAATTTTCATGGTCAGTATTGGGCTTATTTTGTATGTTATCAATAACTTAACTTAGAAAGTGATGAAAACTATGGTTTATATAAAAGATGTTGTCACCCTGGAGCTTAATCAGGACAAATGTAATGGTTGCGGCATGTGTGTTAAAGTCTGCCCACATGGGGTTTTCAATATTGAAATGGGAAAAGCTCAAATAGTTAAACAGGATTATTGTATGGAATGTGGGGCATGTGCCTTAAATTGTCCCCAGGTTGCAATAACAGTTCTTTCGGGATTAGGGTGTGGTTGCGCTACTGGCATTATTGAAAACTATTTTGCCGGGAATAGAAAAGATTGTGGGTGTTCAAGCTGTTAACCTGAGTCAGCACAAAGGACATATTATGCAAAGTAAAAAAATATAATAAACTGGTACTTCTGAACAACATTTTGTTTTGGTCCGTATTCTACAGAGATATCTGTACACGTTGAGAAGCAGACGAAATACTCTCTAAATGTGATTTGAAACCAGTATACTGAGAGGTACGTCCAGTTGTCAGAATTGTGTTTAAAATGCTTGTGGTAAGACAGTTGCTTAAAGATTTCTGCTCCGGTCAACAGTTGTAACAGCAGACAATAACAACTCCCGTAATCCCCAATGATTTAATACATGTGTTAGTCAGCGGTAATATGACGCAACCCCTTCTTAAAAAAAAATCATCTATATAAGAAACAATACAACCCAAATATACAATGAAGAAGTTATTTGTCATCTGTTTCAATTAAAGTTTTCCTTGTTGAGGATTTATTACTAAAGAAACGGAAATATTTTTTCAATTGGATTACTATTTGACTGTATGTTTGGGAGATAATAAAACAATGATGCGCTAAAATCATTATTGCCTGGTTTGAGCCGGACTGATACGACGCACGCCTCAGGAATAGTGGCTTCCAGATTTAAACTATAAATATTCTGCCAATAGAAATTCCGGCTGCTTTAATTCATGAGTTCTCAAAACACCAACAAGATCTTAACCTTTTTCATGCAATATCAGCATTGGATGATGTGGATGCCGAACCATTTTTTTAATGATATGCGGATTGAAAATGCGTTCGAAAAAGCTGTGGTGATGCCTTACCAGCGTCAGTAGTGTTGCGTCATTGTCGTCCATCCATTTCAGAATGCTCTTGCAAACGTCACCTTCATTATCTATAAAATGAAAGCTTAGCTTCAGGCCCGGAAAATGAGATGCAATTTTTTCCTCGGCTTCAACCCGGTTAATGTATTGTTCTTCCAGAACATTGAGGAATAGAAGTTCGCTGTTATAGGCCTCCACCAAATGAGTAAGGGGTTCTGCCATTTTGGAAATGTCAACGTCTTTCATGTCGGTGGCAAAGGCAATTTTTTCAGGAGGGGTGAAACGTGCTTTCCGGGGAACAACCAGCATGGGGAAATGAATGTGTTTAATGATTTCCAGGGCATTGCTTCCCAGCAAGAAGTGTTCGAGGGCACTTTCTCCTTTACACCCCAGAATAAGGAGTTCAGGCTCGAAATCTTCTATCTCCTTATTAATAACCTCTGTCATGGCTCCAAAACGGGAGGCCAGTTCAATTCGTGAATGGGGAAATTTGGCATGTAGAAGTGACAACTCTTTTCTTAGTCCGCGCATGCTTTCTTCTGCCATTTCCTCCTTTATCTGCATGATGTATGGACTGCCACTGAACTCTACGTCGAAGACATTCAGCAATTCAAAATGGGTCTTTTCTTTTTCGAACATTTTAAGGGCATAGATGCATGCGTTTCGGGCAATCTCTGAAAAATCGGTAAGAAGTAAGACACGTCTCATAGGTTTGGTGTTTTAAGAGGGTGAAACAAAGTTTTATCGGCTTTTTCAGATAAAATTTACAAAATTTTTTTGGGAATGGAAAGGTTGTTTTGGAGTTTTTAATCACGATTGTCCGGAGAAACTTATTTCTGGAAAAAGATTGCTTCGCTTCTCCGAATGACAACCATTAATATGCAATTTACAGTGGCTTCCCCAATTTTATATATGACAGAAATGGCAGGTCTCTGAAAGAGGCCAGTTAGAGCTACCCGGGGTGGACAAGCTGGGTTACCTGGAGGAAGAATATGAAAAAGTGAATGGGCGAAGGCGAGACAGTTTAAAGAATACGCTCCATGACAAATATCCCGTTAACGCCCTGAGTGTCTTCACCGGAGCCAACAATCCGGCCCATGGCATTGATGAGGCCGGTGCGTTCTTCCGGCTCATAAGATGCCTCTGTACCTCCTGAAAGCACAACTATAGAAGACTCCGAAAAAGTGACCTGCGTACCGTCAACTTTCCCTTTTATTTTGACTCGGATATACATAGGGGCTTCGTCAGGAATTATTTCTTTGAATACGATATGTCCCGACAAATTTTTACCATTCTGAAACAAGCGTGCTTCTCCAATGTCCTCCCCATGGTCAAAATCTTCATGGAAACGCCAGAAACCGGTTAAGTCGTTTGTTTGCTTCATCACTTTGGTTTTTGTTTGATGTGCCTGGAGATTTTACAGCCCCAGGAATTGAATGGATAGTCCTGATACAAATATAATTATACCTGCCACAAAATGAGATAGGGGATGAAGTTTATTGAGCCTGATTTTAGATAGTCCCAGAGATGCGGCCCAAACAGTAATTAGCATGGTTCCAACAGTTACTAATCCGAAAATAGTGGTAACCAATATGATGGCAGTAGTACTTTCATGTGCTGCCGGATACATGAGCAGAGGAATGAGAGGTTCGCACGGACCCAGGAAAAAGATAATGAAAAGCATCCATGGGGTTGTCTTTGTCGAAGGGTTATGTCCGTGAGAACTATGGGCCTTTTTGTGCTTGAAATAGTGCCGAAGGCCCCAAATAGCATAAAGCAACCCAAAGGCAATCAATCCCCAGGCCGCAAGGTTTCCTCTAATTCCTTCGAACCAGGTAAGCTTTTGTAGTTGAATACCAATAAATATACCAAGCATTCCTATTATGACACTGCTAAGCACATGACCAATGCCGCAGACCATGGTGAGCCCAAGTGTTCGGGAAAGACTCCAGTTTCTTGCCTTTCCGATAACAATAAAAGGCAAATAGTGATCCGGCCCAAGGATGGTATGTACAAAACCTATACTTGCAGCGCTCCAAAGAAGAATGAAAAGCTCGTTTGTCATTGTTTTTTGTCAGCCAAATAAGTTTTCAGAATTTTTTTGATTGAGTTACTACTGATTTTATTAAAGTCGATTTCTTTGGGGTCGAAAAAATGAAAATCGGCAATGTCGTCATCGACTTTTATATTATCAAAACTTTTTACTTTGCAGGCAAATCCAAAATCGGTCGTAAAAACGGAATAATCGTTATATACGTACTCATTCGGAAAGCTGCCTAAGTAGCGCAACTCGGTAATTTCCAGATTAAGTTCTTCTTTTAACTCCCGCTTGAGGGCATCTTCCCCATTTTCCATGGGGTCAACAAATCCACCCGGCAAATCAAGTGCCCCGATGGCAGGCTCAACACCTCTTACAGTAAGAAGTATTTGTCCTTCTTCGTTTTCTATTACTGCAGCAACCGCTGCTGCGCTGTTTATAAAAAACTTAAACCCACAACTATCACACTTAAACGACTTGGATGAGTCTGTTTTGAACAGTCCCGAACCGCAGCTGGGACAATACTTCAAAACTTTTTCCGGACGTGCCATAAAGTCAAATTTGTTTATTTTGTTTTATCGAATAGCCCCGATAAACAGGCGGTTGATGTATTTATTCGTTCGTGAACAACAAATGTAAACCTAAATACAAATCAATAAACCGACAAGAGAATTACAAAATTAATTGATTAAAATCCATTTAAATTCATTGTGACTGTCGGTATGAGTAACAAGAATCCCACAATAATCAGAATCGTGATGAGGGGGGCAATCCACCTGGCCCATTTCACGAAGGGGATGCGTGCAACGCCCAAAACCCCTATCAAAACTCCTGATGTGGGGGTTATGAGGTTCGTGAAGCCGTCGCCAAACTGAAAGGCCATTACTGTGGCTTGTCTGGACAACCCTATGAGGTCGCTGAATGGGGCCATAATAGGAATGGTTAATGCTGCTTTGGCAGAACCACTGGGGATTACAATGTTTATTACTGTTTGGATGACGTACATTATCCCTACCGAAGCTACATTCCCCATGTCCTGCATGCCACCTGCCATTGCATGAAGAATGGTATGGACAATTTTTCCGTTTTCCAGAATTACGATGATTCCACCTGCCAGTCCAACAATTAATGCAGCCGACATAATGTCTTTTGCTCCTTCGAGAAAGAGGTGGGTAATTTCGTCGGCGCTTTTATTCATGGCAATGCCGGCAAGGATACCCATGGCAAAGAAAAGTGTTGCGATTTCCATGATGTACCAGCCAAATCCCATGACCCCTACAATTAAAAATAAGATGGTGAAACCAAGAATAACCAGGACAAAAGCGGGGGCAGATTTTCTGAGGGCTACAAACCCGGTAACGGCAAATAATGCTGTGAGTCCGGGAATAAACCATCCGGTTATGCCGTCGCCACCGCCAATGGTCAGTGTACTCACCGGCCAATTAATGGAGAACAGTATAAGAGCACCTAAAGTCAGAGTGTAAGCAACCCAGGAGGCGGTATAAGTCTTGTGTCCTGTGTCCGCGTCGTTCTCTGTTATTTCATGTCGCCAATGATGGTCTTCTTCATAAACGGGGGAGCGTTTTGGGTCTTTTTTGATGCGGGCACCATACCATAAAATGTATCCGATGCCAATTAGGTTGATGACGGCCCATGAAAACAGGCGGTATTCGAAACCACTGAAAAGCGGGAGTCCTGCTAATCCCTGTGCAATGCCGATTGTGAAAGGATTGAGTACTGCACCTGCAAATCCCAGTCCGGCCGCCACAAACACCATTGATACGCCCATGATACTGTCGTAGCCCATAGAAATGGCGAGCGGAACAACGATAACTACAAAGGCAATGGTTTCTTCACTCATACCAAAGACCGCTCCGAATATCGAAAACATCAGCATGATCATGATGATGATAAGATTATTGGCACCAATGAGCCTGATGGCTTTAAACTTATCCAGTTTGCGGGTGAACTTCAGGAATGAATAAATTCCGATGTCAATGGCTTTACTGTCGTTCAGAATCCAGAAGGCACCACCAATCATCAATATGAATACAATGATTCCCGCCTGCTTTTCAAAACCTTCAAAAAGGGCAGCAAAAATTTGCCATGTCTGTGGCTGACTCTCAACTTCACGGAAATCAACTATGGAGGTTGTATCAGCCTCGTCTGGCGTTACATACTGGCCTCCCGGAACAAACCAGGTGGCTATTGCTGCCATCACTATAAGCGAGAAAACAATTACGTAGGTATGAGGAACTTTTTTAAACATTGGTGTTGGTCTTTATTTTAAGTCAAGTCCAAAAATAGAGTTTTACCGGCGATTATTTCAATATTTCCTGTAAAATTATGATTCAATATCCATTGAGGTTTTCGTAAATGGCAAACAGATAATTACTTACAAAACGTAAGGGTGTGGCCGCAACTAATTAATAATAAAACCTTTCCGTTTAGGTGTTTGTTGACGGACTAACAGGGGCTAATATTCTCCGGAAAATTTCTTAACAAGATTGCGGTATGCGGTAAAGGCATTGGCCCGGGAAATAAATCCCATATATCGTCCTTTGTCAATCACGGCGATGTTGAACCTCCCTGAATTACGGAATACCTCCACCAAATCTTCCATCGAGTCATCGGGACTGATGAAATATTGTGGCATATACATCAGGTCTTTAACCTGAACGCTTTCGTAAAGTTCTGGTTTGAAGATGATGCTTCGGATGTCATCCATTTTCACCATTCCATGCAACATTCCTTTCTCATCTACAACAGGGAAGAGATTTCGGTGGGCTTTAGACACCACGTTCACAAGGTCGCCCAGTTTGGCTTCAGGAGCTATTACCGAGAAATCAGTTTCTATAAGCTTCGTTACGTCCATCAGGGTTAATGCCATCTGGTCTTTATCGTGGGTCAGTAATTCTTTGCGCTGAGCCAGCTGGTGGGTATAGACAGAGTTTTTGACAAATGTTTTCGCCGTGGCAAAAGAGATGGCAGAGGTTATCATAAGAGGAAGAAATAATTCATATCCTCCTGTAACGTCAGCAATGAGAAAGAGTCCTGTTAACGGAGCGTGCAACACTCCGGCTATCAGTCCTCCCATTCCCGCAAGGGCAAAGTTTTGCTCCGAGAGTTCGGTAATTCCCAAATGAGAGACGAGCATCGCGAAAAGCAGTCCTGTACTGGAACCAATGAAAAGCGTTGGGGCAAATATTCCACCTACTCCGCCACTGCCGAAGGTGATAGAGGTGGCTATCACTTTGAGTGCAATAATTAAGAGCACCAGACCGGCCACTGCCGGCCAATAATCTTGAAGACCCGCGAAGATTTCCTGGTCAAAAAGAAAGGAGATGTCGCCGGCAAGAATTCTGTTAATGGTATCGTATCCTTCGCCATAAAGGGAGGGGAAAAAGAAAAGTAGAATGCCCAGGCCCAGGCCTCCTGCCAGCAGTCGGGATTGTAAAGTTTTTAGTTTTTCAAATATGCGTTCAATGTATAAATAAACCTTAGTGAAATATACTGCTACCAAGCCGGTGAAAATCCCCAGTACAATATAAAACAGCAGGTCGTCAATCTTAAAGGTGGCTGTAATGGTTACGGGATACAGCACCTGCTGGCCCATAAATAAATAAGAAGTGAGGACAGCTGACGCTGATGCCATCAGCAGGGGCACAATCGCGGTCAGTGTCAGATCCAGCATAATGACTTCCAATGCGAAAACAATGGCTGCAATGGGTGCTTTAAAGATTGCCGACATGGCAGCCGCTGACGCACAACCCAGCAGAAGAGTTATTTGCCGGTGGTTGAGATGAAAAAACTGGCCAATGTTACTTCCGATGGCTGCTCCGGTAGAGACTGTCGGCCCCTCAAGTCCTACGCTTCCCCCAAAGCCCACCGTAAGCGAGCTGGTTACGATGCTGGAAAACATATTGTGACTACGGATACGTCCTTTCCTTTTGGATAGCGCATAAAGGACATTGGGGATTCCGTGGCGGACCGGGCGTTTCAATACAAATTTAATGAAAAGGACAGTTAAAAGGATGCCTATGATGGGGGAGAAGAGAAAAATGTAACCGGGACCTTCAGCGTGAATGATGTCCTGTACCAATACGCTGATGAAGTGAACGCTGTTTTTTATGGCCACAGCCCCTAACCCGGAAGCAATACCCACCAAAATACTCAGAAACATAATGAATTGACGATTGCTGACGTGACGCAATCTCCATTTTAAAAAACGGCCTAATAATTTCTGCGGGTTAATTATGTTTTTTAGCCCCATTCAGGTTATCTCTTTTGATTTGGTTCAAAATTATCATTTTTAGAATGAAACCACATAAGGCACATAAGATTTTTTTGGATTGCTGAAGGTGGGTTTCGATTGATGGGACCTCGTTTTTAATCTTTTTTGCAGTAAGAATGATTGTTGCAGGCAAGGTTGACTTTGGTTAAAGCGCGAAAACATAGTTTGCCATTTGTACCTTACACATATTAATACGTGCAGGTTTCTTAAGGCATTCTGGAGACCTTTTTTAACAGAGGTTCCATAGGTTTTAAAATCAAACACCAATGGAAAAAAAATATTATTTTTTCGAACAACTTTATTAGAATTGTTGTTTAATAATCTGTATCCAAACACTAAACAATTTGAGATGAAAACCAGACATCAAACATCTATACTATTCTTGTTTATTACATCATTGGCTTTTGGGCAAACCGCTACACTCAGGGGATTGGTAAAAGATGCCTACAATAACGAGCCACTGCCATTTGTTAATATTGTTATTGACGGAACCAATACCGGAACCACCACCAACCAAGAGGGGGAGTTTATTTTTGAGGAGTTAACTCCCGGTTTTATTCAGTTGCAATTGTCATCTATCGGTTATGAGAATAAACTGACTGAAGAGATTAATCTGTCTGCTGTCCGCTCTAATTACATTGAAGTTGTAATGAAGCAAAAGACAACTCAGCTGGAGGAGGTTCAGGTAACTGCCGGTAGTTTTGTACGAAGGGGGGAGTCTCCCGTTTCTTTGCGGCGCATTGGTATTGAGCAGATTGAGAAGGGAGCAGGCGCATCCAGAGATTTGGCCAAGGTATTACAGAGTTTTCCCGGAGTGGGGGCAGCAGTTTCTTTTCGAAACGATTTGATTGTACGTGGCGGAGGCCCGTCCGAAAACCGCTTTTTTCTGGATGGTATTGAGATACCGGTACTGAATCACTTTTCCACACAAGGGGCATCGGGAGGGGCTGTGGGTATTTTGAACGTGGACTTCATTCGTGAGGTTGATTTTTATTCCAGTGCTTTTCCGGCCGACAGGGGTGGAGCCATGAGTTCGGTTTTTGAGTTTAAGCAGATTGATGCCAACAAGGACAAACCTTCATTTAAGAGTACTCTGGGAGCATCAGAAATTTCTTTGTCTGCCAATACGCCTTTGGGCGAGAAGACAGGAGGTTTGTTTTCGGTCAGACGGTCCTATTTGCAATTTTTATTCGACCAGATAGGGTTGCCGTTTCTGCCCACATTTAACGATTTTCAATTCCGCACACGGACACGCTTCGACCAGAAAAATGAGTTGACGTTGCTTGGGGTGGGAGCCATCGATGAGTTCAAATACAATCCATCGCCCGAACCGTCGGAGGAAAACCGTTATACCTTACAGTATTTGCCGGCTTATGAACAGTGGAATTATACCGTGGGAGCCAGCTACAAGCATTTTATGGAACGCAATTATTATGTGCTTGCGCTCAGCCGCAGTCATCTTAATAATGTGATTTCCAAATATGAGGACAATGAAGTGGATAATCCGGATAAATTATTAACCGATTACACGAGTGATGAAATTCAAAACCGATTGCGTTTCGAAGTATTCAGCAATCCCGGAAAATATACCCTGAAAGGGGGTGTTAATCTGGAAAGTGCTTCGTATTACAACCGTACATTTGCCAGGACGTTTCGTGACGGGCAGGAGGAATTAATTCGCTACGAATCCGACCTTGACTTCTTTCAGTACGGTGCTTTTGGTACTGTTTCCCGGAAGTATTTCGGGGATAAACTGGATGTGAGGCTCGGTTTTCGCTTTGACGGAAATTCCTACAGTGATGAGATGAATAATCCGCTGAATCAACTCAGTCCCCGGTTTACAGCATCTTACGATTTGATGCCGCAAGTGAGTGTGACGTTCAACTCAGGGCGATATTTTCAGTTGCCGGCATATACAATGATGGGGTACCGCGATAACAGCGGCGAACTGGTTAACAAAAACAATGGTTTGAAGTACATTCATGCTGACCACCTGGTCGCGGGGCTGGAGTGGCGTCCCAATAGTTATACCAGAATTGGACTGGAAGGCTTTTTAAAGGATTATGATAATTATCCGTTTTCGGTTAATGACTCGGTGGCCATGGCGAGCAAGGGGGGCGAATATGGAACTTTTGGCGACGAGGAAGTAACCAGTACCTCTGAAGGACGAACTTACGGACTGGAGCTTCTGATCAGGCAGAAATCGCCCAAAGGATTCAGTTACATCCTAGCTTACACCTGGAGCCAGGCAGAATTTACCGATGTCGATGGCAACTATGTTCCTTCGGCCTGGGACAGTGAGCATTTGCTGACATTTACCTTCAATAAATCTTTCAAAAATAACTGGGACTTTGGTTTGAAATGGAGATTTGCCGGTGGATTGCCCTATACCCCTTATGACTTTGAGAAATCAAAGGATGTTCAGGCATGGAACGTACGTGGACGTGAATATCCCGATTACAGCCGCTTTAACGAAAAGCGATTGCCTTCTTTTCATCAGCTCGATTTGCGGGTCGATAAGTCGTGGATGTTTCCCAAATTCTCACTGGGCCTGTATCTGGACATTCAGAATGTTTACAATAAACAAAATGAAAACCCGCCACGCCTGGTTCAGCGTCTTGGAGAGGACGGAGAACCTGTGGTAGTGAATCCCTCTGCACCCGCAAATAATCAGGAGTACGACCTTAAAGAGTTAATTTCCACCTCCGGGACTGTGTTGCCTACTATTGGGGTTATTTTGGAATTTTAAATTAATCAATATCACCTCTGGCCTGTTGCCTGTCCTTACCGGCGGTCCCCAGGTCCCAAAACCGGTGCTGACCCAGAAGTGGGTTTCATCTTTTTTCTTGTATCCACGGCTGACTTCGTAAATTTTGTTGGTGATGTAGCCAAACGGCCACATCTGTCCGTGATGTGTGTGCCCCGATATCTGTAAATCCACTCCTTTTCCTGTTATCAAATCCAGATGATAGGGCTGATGGTCTAACACAATTACCGGACGTTTGATGTCAATGTCCTGTAAGAGTTCCTCTACATCTTTTCGTTTTTTATCATTACTGAAATTAGCATGTCGGTCTTCACGGCCTACAACATAGAATGCATCCTGAATGAGTACAGAGGTATCACGAAGAACTTTTATTCCGTGTTCTTCAAGGTATTGGATGGAGGGTTCTCCACCTCCGATGTATTCATGGTTGCCGGTGCAGGCATATATCCCCATGGGAGCTTTAAGTTTTCGCAGCGAATCGCCCAGGTTTTGACGGATGACAGGCCCCACATCTTCATCCAGCACATCTCCTGCCAAAAGAATAATATCTGGATTGAGGTCGTTGAGGGTATTGACCAGGTTGGCTGTTTTGCGTGGTCCGATGATGGTGCCCAGATGGACATCACTAACGGCCGCAATGCGTAATTCTTTCAGTCCATTGGCTTCTTTAGGAATTTCAAGATTCAGAGTTGAGGTTCTCGGATACCAGGCATTAATATGTCCGGCCATTACAACAACAAAAGTAAGGGCTGCAACTGAGGCTCCGACAATAAACTTGAAGCGCACATAATCCGTTCCGGCGATTTTCCTTACGAAAGGGATTGCCAGGTCGATTAGTCGGCCAATGTCAATAAGTAAAACCTGGAGTGTGGCATAAAGCATCACAGCAAACCAAAATGCTCCCAACCAGTGAAGTGAAACAGTCAACGGGTTGTACATACTTTTTTCAAGGGTGCGACCAGCCATGTATGACAGGGTGGCCAGTATCATAAAAGCAATAAACCAGGGCCTGACTTTTGGAAAGGCCTCCAGGGCCTGGTATCCCCGCCAGGAAAGATAAAAATTGACGAGGATCTGAACAGTGAGTACGATTGCAAAAAACATATAGTATTGACTTTTTTCCATGTTAAAAGTTTAATCAGGATTTAGGAAAGGTTGAAATGCTCAGATGTTGATAAGTATTCGTATCAGGTGGCGAAACCAGGTTCCGGGCAAAATGCGGTAAAGCAATATAAACATTTTGGCCTGAGAGCCGGCTGGATATCTGAGCTTGTTGGATCGGGAAGTGGCCGCCCGGAAAATGGTTTTAGCAATCATTGTTGGCTGGGCCGCATATTTGAATGTGTTGTTGTAAAAATGAGAGACCTTTTGTGATATGGCAATGTAGCGTTGGTCATCAGGAGGCAGGATCTCATCTTTTGAGCGTCCGTTAAATTCAGTCCTTACCGGGCCCGGTTCTATAAGCTTAACTTTAATATTGAATGGGTATAACTCATAAAAAAGACTTTCGGTAAGCCCTTCCACCGCGAATTTGCTGGCATGATAAAGTGAGTAGAGGGGTAATCCCATTTTTCCTGCAATGGATGAGATGTTTATGATGGTTCCTTTCTTTCTGACGCGCATTAATGGCAAGATGTATCTTATTACCCTGAGCGTTCCCAGTACATTGGTGTCAAACTGCCGAATGATTTGTTCGTCGCCGGCTCCCTCAAGTATGCCCAGTGCACCATAACCGGCATTGTTGACCACCACATCGATCCCATCCATGTCGTCCCATGCCTTTAGAATGGTTTGTTCAGCTCCATGTGGCTGAGTTACATCCAAAGGATAAATGGCTACCCCGGGAATATTGACCAGGTCACCTGCTTTTTCGGGATTTCGCATGGTGGCAGCAACTTTCCAGCCGCGGGCAGCAAAGTAACGAACGGTTTCGCGTCCAATGCCGGAGGAAGCTCCTGTTATAAGTATGTTCTTAGTCTTCATGAAATGGTTTGATGTGGAAATTGCCTTTTCTAAGGTGTTACTAAAGTTAGATGTTTTAACTTTGACGCGAAACAGGCTGCGCAGGTTTTTTAAATTTTATCAATGGCATGTAAAGAACAATAAACTTCCTTTTATGTTTGTTGAATGATGGGTTTCGGTTGGTGGAACTTGTGCGGCAAACAAATCTACAAAATGAAACACGGGCGTGAAAAATTTTGTTATTAAGGATTACGTATGAAGCAAATCATGCGAGTTTTATCAGAATAATAACTTGAAATATGCTAAACAGATGAACAATAAACTTTTTCTTTTTATCGGATTGTTTCTGGTTTTTCTTGCAATTGGACTGCGGATTTTCGGAGTGGATTGGTACAGCTATGTATTGATTGCGGGTATTTCGCTTAAAGTCTTATATCTCACACTTGGATTGATCAACGGGTCACTTGCGGGCGGACGTTACCTGGTGATGCTATTTGCAGGAATTGCCATGGTAGGCACCGGTGGATTTCTGAAAGGAGAGCCCTCAACAGCCTTGACAGGCTCTTTGCTGATGTATGCAGGTTTCCTGTTGAAAGCTGTTTCTATTGTATTTATGGTTGTGGTGGGACGAAGGCGAAGGATGCAGGCCAAAGAGCTGATGAGCTAATGAACTGATGAGTTTTGTTTATTGAAAGCCAGACTCAAAATGCTTATATGTCTTAATCTCTAGGTTTTCTCTTAATATATGTGGTTTAGTTAATTACATCAAAAAGTAGCTTAATAATATCATAGCCAGACATTTGATAATTGTCTGGCTATGTTGTAATGGAAAAACTACTGACTAACCATTATTGACGTATTACTCCTTCAGCCACTTATCCAGCCAACCAAAGAATTCTCTTTGCCAAAGAATTCCGTTTTGTGGTGTTAG
>NZ_JADQBH010000230.1 GCF_016278715.1 Marinilabilia sp.
TGTCCCTTATTGTCTGTAACAAATCCGAACCACCAGTCCGTAGAAGGTGATGAGGGAATCGCAACCATAAGTATTTTTTCTCCGTCCGGACTGAATTTTCCTACCCCGTGGGCCTTCCAATTATAGGTATTGGTATCAATGAGCAGAACCGGATTTGTGCCATCAATGTCGTATAGCCATAATTCTGCATGTTCGTAATCGGTTTGATCTATGCCAGTGGCAATATCCGACCGGTAAGTAATGAATTTCGTATTCTGCTGATTGACAAAAACCCACCAGAAATTATAATCAGGTTCATCAATCACTTGGGTGGGGTTGTTTCCGTTAGCATCACTTTTATAAAGTTGATAAGAACCTGTTTGGTTACTGAAATACATCAACACCTCAGAATTTTGCCCGTATAAAATTGGCGAAAGTAGAAGAAAGAATAAAATCATTACTTTTTTCATGGTGATCTCAGTTGAATATTATTCGCATTTAAGTTTGGTTAAACGTTCCGGAAATATGCGCTTGGGGGTAGCCTTCTGACCCACTGTGATTTCATAAGTTTAAACGTATGCGACCGAGTATATCAAACATCTCAATATGCTTTGGATGCCACGGCTGGCGTATACAGATTGTTGCCTGCTGCTTTTAATTTTGTCCGTTGGGGATTTTCTAATGGAGAGTTGTTTCATTTGGTATTGGGTTTCGGTTTTAATTCGATATTAAATTTTCGGTTCTTAAAAATAGAAATTTTCTGCCAGAATCGTTTCTCAATCCGTTCGTTATTTTCAAACAATGCGATATTATAAATCACTTTCATCCGAAAGTTTTTTGAAATAGGGCAAAAAAGTGCTGTGTCCCTTTATCCATTGAGCGACAACTGCTTGTGTTCAGAAAAAAAGTCGGGTGAAAGTGGTATTTTCATTTGCTTGCTCTGTTTTATTCTTTTTGCACCTTCGCACATAATATTGCACACATAATCAAGTGATAAACAAAAACATAGACTCATTTGTATTTTTTCAACAAAATTTGAGAATGCAGGTAGTTTTTTTGCAATAGTTCTTCTAATAAGTTCCAGTAGTAAATAAGTTATCAATGCGATGTAGATTTGTGATTTTACCGCATTTTCACTTGTCCCTACAAACGTTTTCACCTGCAAGTTCTGTTTTAAAGCTTTAAAAAAGAGTTCAATATCCCATCGTTTCTTGTAAAGCTCAGCTATGGTCAAAGCATCCCATTCCAATTGATTGGTTATGATCTCGATAATTTTGTTTTCATCTTCTTTGTAAACATGCACAAGTCTTAATTCCTGATCATAAATTCCACAATCCTTAGCCTTTTGTGATGTCAATCGGATAATTTCATCTTTTACAATATGTTCATTTTCTCCATCGGGCAGGTCAATTTCTTCCACGGTTTCATATACTGTATTGCATTTTATCCTTGTAACAAAGGTATTTTGAGCAGCAATCCGGTTCATCATTAAAGTGAAATCAAAACATCCTCGATCCTCGACAATTATCGTATTCTGAGGGAAAACTAACTGCTCTAAACCATAACGATCATGCACTTTGGCCTCGCTGATATTAACCACGTCAGGCAGCATAAATTCAACGTCCAAGCAGGTATGGATTTTCACCCCTCCTTTAGCTGTCCGAAATTTTGCCCAGTCAAACATGGCCAAGCATAGTGTTATCGTTGAGCTATCTATTAGTTTTATGCTTTTGCCTTTGACCTCTTCTATGACAAAGCTTTGATGATGCTTTCTAAGTATGCTTTAATAGTACCTCAGTAGTTTGTAATAAAGACTCTCGAAAACACGCCAGTCTCGTTTTCTATTTCCACCAGTCATAGTAGATCGAGCCGGACTTTGTTTGAGTCCCAAGTCTGATATGAATATTTCACTTACTCCTATTCCGGTTGAAATATCACTCAATGTATGACACTTATACAGCTGTCCGTAAGTTAGGCCACAAATTGATCATAAGTTTTATATTTACTGCAACCTTTATCGGTCTTGTAAGTATTGGTTCAATTGTCGAATAACCAGCGGGGAACTAGATTTATGATTTGTCGAATTATTGGTTTGTTGGTATTTTTGTTTCGCCTGAAGAGTCCCATATATAAATTGTTTTTGTGGTGAAAACAAAAATATTGGATTCTTCGGGCTTTTAAAAATTAAGACTTTCGGATGACAGTGATGTGAAATACATAATGCTGTAATTTTAAGTGAAGGTAAACACATATATAATTTCCAGAAAAAAACCTAAACAAAAGGGAGTTGACCAATGTGTGAAAGATGCACAGGCGAAAAAATTCAAAAAACCGACACTTACTCAATTTTTCAGCGACGCTTTACAGGTACATAAAAATCATTCGCAGTAAGTTTGCATCTTTGAGCGATACGTTTACAGAAAGCTAATTTGCCTAAATTGTAGTTGCGCGAGTCGGAACCAAAGGTAAATTTCAATCCTGCCTGTTTTGCTTTCAGGATAAAAGCAGCATGTGGTGTGTGTGCCATATCGTTGATCTCGATTGCAATATTGCGTATTTTAGCTGCTGAAATAATTTGATCCATTCTTTCTTCAGTCCATAGCTCATAATAGTCGCGTGCGATACAAACTGGCAAAAACAAGGGCCATGCAAAAACATTTACAGGCTCGTTGGTGAGTATTTCAAGAGCATAATCCATGTACCGTTTCATAAAGTCTTCAGTATTTTCTATGTAGGTGTCAAACTCCCAAATTTGCCAGGTTTTGCCATTTCCTTGTGGCACCATTTGCGGGTCCATTAAAATATAATCAACCTGAGACAGCAACTCTTTCGAGTAGTTTTTACTCCAACCAGGGTAGGTGGGTTGCAGTCCGATGTAAACCGGGTATTTACGTAAATGATTGATGTATTTTTTCAAATCACGATCGTCTTTTAACGCCCATGAAACAGGATGCTCCACAATCCCGAAATTTACACCTGTCCGGGTTCCAATTTCCAAAATTTTCTCAATCGTAAAATCGGGTGTTGTATGCACATGCAAATCGGTCAGCGGAAAATCATATTTTTTACTCGTTTCGCTTAAACCCATTGCGGGAAATGTCAGCAGTAACCCGGAAGCCATTGCCAATTTTTCAATAAAATTTCTTCGGTTCATCATTTTCAATTTTAAGAGATGCCGTACACCTAACCTGATTTATGCATAAATCAGGCTAAAACCAGTTAGCTATAAAAACGAATGTTTTTTGATTCAGAGTTCAATGTTGTTTATCAGGGCACTAATTATGTCTGCCACGATTTTTGCTGAAGGGCGACTATAGTTTGATAATACAACAAAAGTATATCCGTTGTCCAAATACATATTAAACTGAGCATTTACTCCACTGCCATCCCCTTTATGTGTAGCTATTTTACCGGCATCACCCTCTTCAATAAAAAATCCATAGCTATGAAATCCGGCATTCAGTTCCGGTCTGCCTTTGAATAAAAGCTCTGTGTTTTCAGCTGAAAGCAGTTTATTCGTCTTTAATGCAATATCAAATTTTAGAAAATCTTCAACGGTTGAATAAACACCTCCTGAAGGGCTTCCTCTCATAACTCTGGTAAACTGATGATTATCAAAAGTCACTTCCTCATTCTCATATATTTTAGTATAGCCCGTTGCGCGATTCTCTACCGGACGGTCCTTGTAAAACCCTCCCGTATTGTACATTCCTGACGGTTTAAAAATAAATTCATCGAGGTAATCAAAATAGGAATTCCCGCTTACTTTTTCGATAATCACCCCTAAAATGAGCATCCCACTATTACTATACATAAAACTTGTTCCCGGCTTAAAAGCAAGTTCATCGTCAGCAAGTAATATTTTGTAATCACTTAAGTCTCTAAAAACCGAGATATTATTCTGGGCATAAGCATCTTTGAAATAATCACCAAGGCCTGAAGTATGAGTTAACAGATGCTTAATCTGAATAATTGAAGCCACTTCAGGTTTCAGCCATTCGGTTCCCACATATTTATCCACGTAGTCGTCATAGGATAGTTTTCCCTGTTCAACCAGCTGCATTACAGCAAGTCCTGTGAAGATCTTACCTACAGATGCTATGTTAAATTTCGTATTGGTTTTGTTTTTAATCTGATATGATTTGGATGCATCCCCAACAGCTTCATTAAATATCCGTACTCCATTTCTGGAAATTAATACGGCACCGGAGAATTCGTCATCTTCCTTCAATTTTTTCAGGCCGTAATTGACCTTCGCCAACATCTCTTTTTCGGTTAATTTTGGAGGTTGTTTAAATCCTTCCTTTGCATTTATCGGTTCTGTTTTTATAAACCAATTAATAGTAAACGATGTAGTATCGGCTACAGGAATTTGCAGATTTACATAGGATTCTGTGAGTTTATTATACAAATCGGCTGACACGGTGTTTGAATCAGATGAATTAACCTGCATAAGTTCATACCCTAATCCACCGGTCTGATAATAAAACTCCATATTCAAGCTTACCACCAAAGATAATGGTGCCAGCTTCAATACATTGGCCCCAAAGTTTTCGGAGATAAAAGTACCCATATGCGCTCGGTTGCCAGAATTCACAGCTTTAATAAATGAGGTAATCAATTCTTTTGAACCGAATTCCTGTTTTTGACTTGTTGGTTTACTGATACTTTCAAAAGTAAAACAAAGCATAAATGTAAGAACTAAACCTACTGAAATGCTATTTCTTTTATGAATCATAGTATCCATTTTAAGGTTTATTTTTTTTCAATTCATACGGGTAAGCCCTTTATTTCAGGTGAATTTTATCTGTCAGTCTCATGATATTTTTTTTTCAAATTTGGAAACATCTGAACCAACCGGCAATAGACAAACAAAATAAAAAAGAGCACAAATCAAGTATTATATTTTCGGTAATGCACCGGCGTTTGCTCAACCAACCTTTTAAATAACCTGCTGAAATAAATATAATCAGCAAAACCCAATTCAAAAGCTATCTCTTTCATGGGTATGGATGTTGCCGATAAAAGATATTTCGCTTCATTAATAATCCGGTGATGAATGTATTCCTTGGCTGACATCTTAGATGAAGCGCGTACAATTTTATTCAAGTGGTTTGGATGGACTGAAAGTAAAGTAGCATAGAATTTCACTTCCCTTGTCTTTTTGAATTTCGCCTCTACAAAATCCACAAATTTATCAAATATGCAATTTGCATTTTTCGCAATGGCCTTGTTATTAACAAATTCCTTTTGGTAAATGACTATTAATTCTGAAAGTTTTAATATAAAAATTTTTCTATCTCCCGGCTCAATGGCGTTCTGTAAAAGTTTTAATTCTTCGAACAAAGTCTGAACTTTTTGTGAGGTAAACTTATTAAAGGGTCGGTAAGGAATTGTTGACAATTTAAAAAGGGTCGGTAATTGTAAAAATGTAACCGGAAAATGATGTTCTTCAAAAAGAGACTCGTTAAAAGACAGCATGTAACCCGAAGTATCTAAACTCCATTTATTGGTAGAATGAATAATGTTTTTGGGAAATATGAGCCCTAAGTTCGGATGAATTCTAAAACGATGGTTTCCTATTATTTTCTCACCACTACCATTTTTGATAAACGCAAGGATATTGTGGGAAATCCTGTTTGGAGGCATTATTCCTTCAAATTCATTTACCAAATCATGAATGCTATGAAGCTGAAAACTAAAATCAATTTTTAATGATTCGTCAAGGTCGACGATGGTTTTTATTGAACCTTTTCTTAAAACACGACCGTAATCTGTTATGATTTTTGATTCCATGTTTCTTTGAAAATTGGGTGCTTCGGCTAATTCACTATTTACTAGATTTACTAAGGTACCCGTTTTTTTTAATTGACCAACAGCGTCGAAAGAAGTTTTTTTGAATGACTATTGGTAACAGTTTTCTGTCATTTCTATCTGCCCATTCAACTTTAACGAAATGCCAGAACAATTATTAATACAATCATAACTAAAAAAAAATAATTCAGGCTCTTTTCTTTCCTCACAATTTTAAAATAGCTGAATCGAAGCATCTTTCACTTTACTGTTTTTCATAGAGCGTGCTTTTCTCGTACAATTCTTAATACAAGCACAGCAAGAGATACATTTCCACTTATAGTATAAATAGCATCCACAGAGCATACCTCAACACACTTTTCATATTGTTCGCATCTACCACTCACATATAGATAGTCTACAATCCAAAGCCTGGTAACACCGAAGTATGGATATTTACCTGAAAAAAACTATTGATAAGTCTGATAATAACATACAACGTTAAGAAAGAGGTAGTTTGAATGATGGCTTTTGTTCAAGCATTTCCAGTCTTGGTTTGAGCGTACTTTTTCGGATAATGATGTCTTCAGGCAAGAATGAAATAGATCCCCAGGGAAAGCCCTAAGTAGGACAAGTCAGGGGCGGCTCATTGGTTTGTAAAGACCACAAAATCTGTTCTTTTCGTTCATACCGAAAAAAGTAAGATTTTCTGGTTCGACCTTCTTTAATAAATCCTTATTCCTTATTTCCATCCAATTGGGTTACAACGCCTCTGTGCTCTTTATCCATATAGGTTTAACGATGGGTTGAGTGATAGAGATGAGGATTTGTTATTGAATCGGATAGGTTATCAAACAGGATTCCCAAAGCACAATGTTAGATATTCTGTTCACGAAAATGCAATGTTCACGTTTTGTAAACAAAGATTTTTTGTGAACAAATAAGCTTTTAAGTATTACTTAAATCTTCCAAAGTTTCATAAAGTTACAATTGCAAGTCTGCATCACCTGAACGTTGGTTTTATGCCATTGACGAGTAAAACCTCGCCTTTGTGTGATTGTGGGCTTATTTCTTTTTTAAAGAGTAAAATAAGGCCTGCCAACATTCTGACAGACCTTTCGAGGCTTACATATAACCCAAATACTTCACAATGCTAAAACATAAACCTCAATCCCAAAATCACCCGGTTCCCCGCTTGCAATCTTTCAGATTGAGAATTATTAATCGCAATTTGATACAATCCCTCAATTTTGAGATGAGGGGAAACAAACTGAAGACCCGGCGATACATATCCTGAAATATTTGATTCTCCAGTTGCCGGGTTATTGTTAATCAATGAAAACTCCTGAACGGGCGACATTATCCAGTTTTCCAGGCCTGGTAGCAGGATGTTTCGCGAAATGGCCAGGTTCATTTGAAATACCTCTACTGTTGCCTCTTTATCGTTTGCGTTGTAATTGACCCATTCGTATTCATTGTTGAGATCAAACGACCAGAGTCCGGGACGAAATGACGCATTTACACCAATTACCGGACTAATTGTTTTTGCAACAGAGTTTTTCAGAACAGGGAGTGTAGTACCTATAAAACCAGCTACTCCCAGTGAGTAATGCCGGGTGTTTTTGCGGAATAACTTCATTTTCCCCAGAAGAAAGGGATCCAAAAAGCGGTTGTCCATCTTCATTATTGTTTCATTGGTAACCACATTTCTATATGCATTGCGCATCATAATAGTGACATCGGGAGTTAAACCATAGGCCACCACCAATGGCATCATGTGCATCCGAATTTCCTCACCTCCCATTCTATTAATAATGTTTCTGTACTGAAGGCGAACTAAAATTCGGTCCTGAGCCGGCGTAAGACCTGCATCCACACTGATACCTTCTGCCCTGGAATGCAATCCCCAGGTCATTAAAATAACTGCTAGCAAGAAAAAACGGATTACTTTATTCTTCATTTTTGGAAGGATTTAGTTTCTTGCCTGGAGTAAAATTGGCTTTTTTTATTCGCTTTTCTATTTCTTTGTCAGACACAGAGGCTCCAGATTCCAATACAACAGAGACCTGCTTTTTTTGGAAACTGGCTGTTGAGCTGTCAACCCCCTCGATTTTGTTCACCTGCTTTTCCAGGGCAGATTGACAGCCAGGACAATCCATGCCAAAAACCTCGTAGTGAACAACTTGTTGCTCATTATTTGTTATTCGATCGTACTTACAGCAACCAGGAAGTTTTTCATAAACATCATCCGGTGCTTTATTCATATTCGTGTCGTGGCCGACCTTGACAATAGCCATGTGGATATGGTGAATGTTGGTTTTTCCTTCATCATAGGTAACAATCATCATTCCGGTTTCTTTATTCCAATCCGAACTGGTGACTCCCTCTACAGAGTTTGCGGCTTTTTCAATGCGGATTTCGCACATACCACAATTCCCTTTTACTTCAAATTTTTCTGTTTTGCTTTGCGCAAAAGTGGCAACCACTGCTCCAATCATCAGCAGGATTAATAATATTGTTTTACGTTTCATAATGCTTTCGTTGTTTTTTAATACAATGCTTAATAATTATTCTGGGAGGCGAATTCTTGGTGCATATAACTAAAAAATGCCAAAGGGATAAATGGCTGAAAGCTATTGGGATATTGGTACAAACAGCAAAGATTACGGTGCATCTATAAGCAACGTGCATTCGTCTGTTTCAAATGAAATCAGATCTTAACCGGCAAAGCACCATGATAGCAGAATTCGCTTTTAAGGGAAAATTTAATCACAAACGGTAAACCTGGAACAAAGCCAGGCGCGTTGTCATATTGTGAAACGACAAAAAGGTGAGTGCAATATTAGAATTGAAGCGTTTTTCGGGTGTTTTTATGTCTATATCCGTTGATGCATTATCAAGAATGGCTGCGAAAAGGCATTCAGAAATCGAGTTTGAGACAGGAGTCAGAAAGTCGTTTTTTACCTGTAGAAACTCTGCCTCTGTCTTACAACACGGTTCGAGGTCGCAGCAGGGATGTTCCCCACTTAATTTAACAGAGATGAGATCGTGGTCACAATAATGCTTAGATATGGTAACCCCGGTTGTTGAAATCAACAACAAAATGACCATAATGATATTTGTGACGGATTTAAGCATCATTTCATTTAATTAATATGCATCTGCATCAAAAACACATTGAAGATGTAATGCGAAAATAGGTTTAATGTTTATTAATATAGCAACCACCTTAAAAAAAGGTTTACACATATTTCAAAAATCTGGTGATTTTCTTTCGAATTATCTTATAAATCACACTTGAATAAGGGCTTCAACGTTTAGGCCTATTTATTGAATCTATTCTAACCTGGATAATTCATAAATAATTTTTTCCAATTTTCAACGACTTGCGAAATACCAGCGTTCTCAATAAGATTGCATAGGAAATAATTACCAGTGGTGGTAATTGTCTTAATGGTTTTATTGAACTCACAAATAGGCTCATTTCATATGATATGCTTGCAGACATAATAATACCCGAATGTTACTCCCACAACAAAAAAAGGGTTAGCACAAACAGTGCTAACCCTTTCATTTTCAATAGTCGGGATGAGAAGATTCGAACTTCCGACCCCTCGCCCCCCAGACGAGTACTCTAAACCGGACTGAGCTACATCCCGAAAATTGTTTGTCTTATTTTTTAAGACGGTGCAAAGATAACCAAAATGAAAGTCTCTGCAAGCCTTGCCGACTAAAAAATGTGTTTTTTTTGAGGCAGATAAAACAACATCTTTGATTTTAAAAAAGTTACAATTTCATTTTTTCATAAAAACAACAGTTCAAAATAAACATTATCTTTACGTTTAAACGAAAACCCGTTTATCATGATTAATGTAGAAGCTTTCAAAAGAATGTCATACGGCCTATATGTGGTCTGTTCGGGCAATCAAAACCAAGGCAACGGTTATATTTCGAACAGTATTTTTCAGGTAACTGCCCAACCGGCGCAAATTGCCGCCTGTTGCCACAAAGACAATTTTACTGCAAAAATAATCCAGAAAACAGGCAGTTATTCTATTTCAATTCTTCACAATGAAGCTAAAACCTCGGTGATTGACAAGTTTGGTTATCAAAGTGGAGCAGACATCGACAAACTAAAAGGGATGAATGTAGAGTATGGAGGAACCGGCGTACCAATTTTGCTCAACGAAGCCATCGCATGGATAGAATGCAAAGTCGTAAAGACCGTTGATGTCGGAACCCACCTAATGTTTATCGGTGAAGTACTGCAAACTGAATTACTGGACAAATCTAAACAGGCGATGACCTACAACGAGTTCAAAGAGAATAAACAACGAACGGCCCCACCCAATGCACCTACCCACATAGAAGAATCAAAAGCTTCAAAGGCTGAAAAATCAGGCGGAAAATACCAATGCCAACAATGCGGATTTGTGTATGAAAACAACAAAGAAGACAAACCATTCGAGGAGTTACCGGATGACTGGACATGCCCGGTTTGCGGTGCGCCAAAATCAGCATTCGAGGAAGTTTGAAAATTTAATTACCCGGTTCCTCTTCCCCTAAGGACCGGGTTTTCTGATTCATGGAAATAGTTTTGTAGTTTTGCACAAAATTTCCTGATGAAATCCAGACTTTTCTATTTCAATCCGACCAACGAGATGGCCATTGCCAACGGCGAAGTTTCTTACATGCCCCCAAGGCACCTGCATCACTTTGAAATGGATATGACTGCTCTCCCCTGGCTTTTGGGCACAGAGAATGATTTTGTACTGGCCAGACAAAAAGAAGGGAATTCAATAAGTCACCTGGAGCAATTTGACTGGGGACTTCCCACGTTAGTTTCATCACCCGATGAGCTTCCTGCAATTGCACAAAACAACCTTTGGTTTTCACCGTGGGGATGGAGTCCTGCCGTTTACCGACATTTCCGACCCTATCTTCCATTCAGTCATCCTCAATGGGATTCTCATCCATTTGCCAAATGGGAAAAGAGATTGGCAGAGACTCTGAGCCGTGAAACCAGCTATTTGCTGCTGAATGCTGTTACCAGGATTAAAAATGCCAACCCGGAAGAATACGCTTTAATCAGCCTTCCGGAGATGCCCATGGAGATTTACGATGAAGAAAACCTTCCGGACATACTCAGAAATTCTTCTCCTCCTCTGATAGTAAAAACACCATTCAGCGCCTCAGGCCGGGGTCTTTTTAGAATACGCAATCAGGAAGATGCCCCGGAAAAATCGCAATGGGTAAAAGGGATGTTGAAAAGACAGGGGAAAATATACGTTGAAAAAATGCTTAACAAAATTCAGGATGTCTCATTCCAGTTTTATATGAACAAAGAGGAGATAACATTCCTGGGGCACAATTTTTTTTACACAGAGCCGTCGGGCCAGTTTGCCGGATGCGCCATTGGAGAACCAGAAACCCCCTCTGCCCTTTTCAGGGATCAACAGATGATATATGAAGCCATAGCACAGGCGTCTGAACTCTTACAAGAAGGGATGAAAAAAATAACGCTGAACCACAGATATACAGGACCGGCAGGCGTCGATGGTATTTTCATTGAGGATGAGCGCAGCAGGTTAAAACTTCAGCCCTGCCTGGAAATAAATTTAAGATACAACATGGGATATGCCAATGTGCTTCTCAAGCAAAAAATGCACCCGCTTGCAAAGGGAACTTGGAAAACCGGCATATTTGCAAAAGAAGGATGGCAGGAGTTCTGTGAAAACGAAGCTAAAAAAAATCCGGTAAAAATGCTCGATGCCAAGCCCATAAAAGGTTTCATCCCTTTGGTAAATCCATCCGTAAAAAAACTTTTTGGAGCCTGGCTACACCTCAAATAACTCAGGCTTTTGTTTCCTGTTCTTCAATTCTATCTGTTTTAAGCACCGGAGCCAATTCCTCTTCAATAAGCTTCATCGTGGCCTTGTACCCCACCTCAACCAGGTCGTCGATGCGGTCAAAGTCAAAAAATGAAAATTTCTTCATCTCCTCCGGTTCGATCATAAAATCACACAATTTCCGACTTTCAACGACATTTTGTTCAATTCCCAGACTAAAAGCCCGTTGCGCAACACCTTTCATGCCTTCAATTTTATCTACGGGGCCATTGTAATTTACGTGTACACCAATCAAGGTTTGACACTTATCTTTGATAGAAGCCGAAGGAAGATTGTCAAACAATCCACCGTCAATATAGGTCTTTCCATCAATTTCCTGAGGCAAAATAATAACCGGAACCGAGCAGGAAGCCAACACAAAATCAATAAGTGGTCCTTTCTCCCCTTTCACCTCGTTTTGGCCGTCGGTTATGTTTGCAACAGAAAGATAAAAAGGCTTTTTTAAAGACGAAAAATCATCTTCAGGAATTTTATCTTTGAGAATATTCTTTATGGCATCCAATTCAAAAAAACCATTTTGTCCAAAGCGGAGTGAAACCAAATTGAAAATCTTGTCTTTCTTGACAATTTCCAGAATTTGGTCAGCACTGTATCCGGCAGCATAAAGAACCCCCACCAAAGAGCCCATACTTGTTCCGGAAATAATATCGGGCGACATCCCCTTTTCATCCAAGGCTTTGAGCACCCCGATATGAGCAAATCCTCTGGCACTCCCCCCACTTAGTGCAATACCAATATCATGGGCATATTTATTTTTAGGAGAAACACGGTTTTGTTCAGAGACCTTAGCGTCCTGCCTTTTTTCATCAATTCTGCCAGCATCTTTGCCCAACCAATTCAACCATCCCATATCTGTAATTTTATTAAAGTGGAATTCCAATTACCAATAGTCCCTTAAAAGGCCTAAACTCAAAGGCACAAAGTTTTAATCTCAGAGATTTGAACCCAACTCTTATTGCCTTGAAAATATTTTGCAATCGGCATTTGCAGTGGTTTTGCTGAGTATTGAAATACAAGATCATTAGATTTACAGAAATGTGTAAGTAATAGAACTCAAATAATGATGAGATTAAAAACTTCAAAAAATGAACCCTTGCAAATACCCAATTAACTTACAACTTCTTTCACAACAACAATAACAAACTATTGTGGATAATATAATAATACCCTGTTACCGAGATAGAATTGAGAATGTTTCACTGAGGATATCAAAGCAATCTTTTCTCAAAACTAATGATTTCCCGTTTACCAGTGATAAAAATAAAAAAAAAGGGAAAACAAACCATTTGTTATTCCCTTTTTTATCAAACCTGTAAAAAAACGTTTCAAGATCACCCTTAATTAAAGAGTGTACAACAGCAATGCAGAGTATGTATTAACCCCCTGACTGGAATGCGACGCATACTTGACCTCCAAAATTCGATCAGAAGTAATATTCTCCTCCTGCAAAAATGAATTCATCTGATCATCAAGAGACATATCGTAATCATCCAGTCCTGTGTACTGAAAGTGTTTAGTAAATACTTTTTTCATAAATATATTAAATTAAGAAATTAAACCATTTTGTTTTTCAAACTGTGTAATTCGGAAATCAAACAGCTTAATTTCTTCTACGCAAAAAAGTGCTTTTTGATACAAAAAAGCACTACTAACACGGCATTAATTTTGACTAACGAATATAATTCGTTGCTGTATAGCGTTTTTAAAGCAAAAAAGCCGAACACGATGCTGTGCCCGACTTTCAGAAACATTAAAACGTTAATTATTTTAAATTATTGACAGTTTCGACCAGTTCGCCGAACTTCTTATTCATTTCAGATCTGAGGTTCCTAAAGAAAGCCTTGATTTTCTTTGGATCAGCTTTTCCATCAGGATGGTTAACTTTAGCAATCAATTCATCTCTGAAATTGATGGCGTCCGTAACTACTTTTTTAAAATCATCCTCCTTAATTTTTTCAAAGATCATTTTGCGAACATAAGCCTCTGTCACAATTTCAGAAGCAAGAAAGTTTATGTCTTTTTTTAAATCGCGAATGCTTGCCATATTTGTTTTTTTTTAAGATTCTACTTCAAATTTAGTTGTTTTTTGGAAGCCAAACAACAATCGTATTGAATTTTGGGTTTTGGTTAATTTCGTGACGTCACCTGAAAATAGTATTACACTATATTTTTCTACAATGATAAGCAAATATCGATTCTTTAATCACAAAATAACGAACATTCATAAAAGAATAAACCCATTTAGGCACTATGAAGGATCAACGAACTGATATTTGTTTAAATTTGTGTGTGTCAGAAAGTGCTTGTGCTTTTTTTAACCCAAAAAGCGCAGCCTGACCCAAGTAACCCATGTTCAAAAAGAAAAAGACGACCCAAAACGTTGGGCCGTCTTTTTTACTTTACAGGATGCAGGTTCACGGTTTCCCTTTATTCCAACCACTCTTTCAGTTGATTTAAAATCTGTGTCTTTAAAGAGTCTGGTAAATTATTAATTCGTGTACGATGTGAGCCTCCGGGTTTTTCAATTTTCAATACGTTACTAAACCCCTCAGGGTCAAGAGATGTTGCACTCCAGGGGTCATTCTCCCCGGTTATTACAATCATCTCAGGGTCAATCTGTATAAGCTTTTTCAAAATTCCGGCAGAAACGGCTTCTTCAAAAGTTAATTCCTCCACATCAGGAGCCATAAACCTGTTGGAAAGGGTATCTTCTTTCACTTCATTCAACCAGTCTTTAAAAGGAACAGCCAAATAAGGATAATACCCTAACTCCCTGTATGCCTGATAGAAAAAAGGACTAATTTCTTTCCATTGCTGGTCAGAGAAATAGCCAATATCACTCCCCTGATACAAATGAGCAAAAAGGATTTCCGCATCGGCGCCCGAGTCGGGAATATCATCCACAGGTCCTCCCCATTGCCAAAGGCTGAAAGGATATTCCAGAACAGCCAGTTCAAAAGCACGCTCTTTCCCCATTCTGAAGGTGTACCCTTTCTGTTTAATCAAATCATTAAACCAGGGCATCAATTCATCCTTACGTTTCAAAACTTCCTTTTGAAATTCGGCAATTCGTTGCCGTTGATCCGGAGTTCCAACCTGGTCAAAAAATTCTAACAGACGCCTATCGTCACGTTCCAAATTGAACGGAGCCACATAAGAGACCGTAACATCTACATCATTAGGGAAAAAAGCCCGGTGAATCATTGCCGTTTGTCCGCCTTTGCTAATGCCAGTGTTGATCCACTTCCCCCTATAAAATTCCTTTAAAGTCTTCACAATACGATGGTGATCCATGGCCGCCTGCTCCACGGTAAGGTATTCCCATAACATAGAATCAGGCACGGACTTGCCAAAATATCGGTGCTCCACAACAACCTGATTGGCTTCCAGCAATTGAGCAAGTTCTGAAGTGAAATTCTGTGGAGCCATATATCCTTCAGTGATCAGGACCACAGGTGCCTCCGGTGATTTATGGGATAACCACACTCTTTGTTGAAAGAAACCTTTTTCGGGATGCTGATGGTCCAGTGGTTGTTTCACCCATATCAGCCATGCTTTTGAATACATTGAATCGGGTTCAATTTCCTCAAACGAAGAAATAACTGGACGAGATACAACAAAATCACCGACAGATTGCCATTTGACACCACAAAAAGTAAGAATACCGGAAACTACCAGTAGAATCGAGATTCGTAAAACTTTTGTCATATTATAAGGATAAATGAATTCATTCAGGACTGCTAAATTACATCAAAATGTTTTTCTTTGTAATGATATAAGTTAATAAAAAAATGGAATCATGAAGCAACTTTCTACACTATTTGTTTTGTTCTTTCTTTTCAGTTTGGTCTCATTGGCAGCACCATTAAAAGAAGTTCACCGCTCAACAAAAAACTTCAACAACATCAAATCCATTGAAGTTAAAGGAGATTTTTGTAAAGTCATACTGAAACCTTCTGCAACCGACGGCGTCATTGTCAATAGTTTTATTGAAGCCTCCAAAGATATGGAAGGTTTTGAAATAAATGACCAAACGGAAGCTGGAAAACTTTTTCTTACTGTTGGTGTTCCTTCGGAGCATGTATCCACAAAATCTGGAGAGATAGAAATACAAGTCCCTACAGGCACAGAGATAAAAATTAAAACGGCATCGGGTTACATTGAAGCATCAGAAATAAAAGAGTGCCAAGTTGATGCGCATGCCTCGTATGGTCAGATAACTGCACAAAACGTTTCCGGCAAATATTCCCTAAAAACTTCAACCGGCGGAATCACCGTCAACGATCTGCAAGGCGAGTTGTCGGCCACATCGTCGAAAGGAGATATTGAATTATCGGACATTGAAACAAACACCACAGTGGTAACAGATGCCGGAGTACTAGTTTTAAAAAACATCAAAGGAAAACTAAATACACAGAGTAATACAGGCGACCAAACCATAACCAATCTGGATGGAGACCTGATGCTTAGAACTTCTACAGGCGAAATAACCCTCAACAACCTCAAGGGCTCAGTTGAAACTGCCAATGACGATGGAGATGTTTGGCTGACAGATATCGAAGGCACCCTGCGTCTGATATCAATTTCAGGGAATCTGGTGGGCAAAAACATTTTGCTGTCCGGAAATGCTTATTTCGAAACCACTAAAGGCCGCGTTGAGATGGAGTTCAGAAATAATCTGAATGAACTGTCCTTTGACCTGGCCTCCAACTATGGATTCCTTTACATACCCGGAAAATCCAAGAAAAAGAAACTGAAATCGGGCAATGGGCCCATCCTTGTTTCAACCTCAACCAACAATGGAGCTCAACGATTTACGCTGGTAAATGAATAACTCTTTAATTCTCACAGAAAAAATAAAGGCCGTTCCTTAAAAAATATGGGGAACGGCCTTTTTATATATCTCTCCAGAAACTCAGGAATTATTTTTTGTCATTTGGTTTTCCTGATTGTCCTTTGTTGGAGCTGTCACTCTTTTTACCTGAGGCTTGCTGTCCTTTGGGTTGTGAAGCTTTTGACTGCGAGGCAGCAGATTCCTTTGAACCATCCTTCTTACGACGTTCCAGCTCTTTGAGAACAGCGTATTTGGCAGCAGCAATGGTTTCCCGATTCACTTTTTCAGTGATCCGGCCTTTCATCAGGTCATCAAACTCAATGTAACCATCCATCAGCAACAATTGCGTGATCATATTATTAATCATTGTCTCGTCGCTGTATCCTTTGGCCTGATAGAGTTTTCCTGAATCCTCAAGAAACTCCTGAGCAAAATCCGGATAGTTGGGTAAGCTCATCAGTTCATTACAGGTTTCCCCGAAACTACTCAACTCAATGTTGAGGTTAGGAGTCACCAGCAACGGACTAAATTCTTCCTTCTTATCCTTAGGACAGAACATATTCACACCACTCATATCCACAGTGACAGTAGGGTCGTCCATTCTCACAAATTCAGCTTTCATCATCTTGTCCAACTGATAGAGGTAGAAATTATACCTCGACAGCTCATTGCTGCTCTGCCCGTTGGTAAAGATGTGATTGTATCTCTCGCGCACAATCCTTCTCACATGGTTCTTCTTATCGTTGATTTCGCTGCTATTGGCTCTAAGTTCCTTAATCAGGGTGGTCAAAGACTGGGCTGCTTTCTGTGGTCCCATAATCTCTTTACCTTTCTTCCCGATTTCGGTGGAAACAATACCACATTCAATTCTGGAACCTTCTCCTTTTCCATCGGGGCCACCACTCAGGACATCAATCAGCTGGTAACGCTGTTCAATCTGGTCATCCTGAGCAATAAATGGCTGTCCGGCCGGAGTACTGGCCAGTGAGTCGAAAACTGAACTAAAGATATTCCGCGAAAGGATTACGTCCTCTATCTGATCGTCCAATTCCACATGAGCGATGAAACGGTTCTTCACGATATCGAACTTTACATCAGTGACAAGCCACTTCTCCTTCTCAAAAGGAATTTTCTTTCCAACAAATATGAGATTCACAACCTTCTCAATATCAATTTTATCAATCATTTTGTAAGAAGAAGCCAGATAATACTTGCCGTTTTTGGGATCAATCTCCCAATCAAGCACATCGTCCAGATAGTTCCCATGCTGTGACAATACTTCAACAATATTTTTGTCAGCTGTGTAACGCGAGAGTGTACGTTGGAAATGCGGACCGTCCTGACTGGTTGCTTTCTCCTTACGCTCACCATGCGAATCGATGTAAAGCAGGAAATTTTCAGGGTTACTTACCCGCGTAATACCAGCTTCCTCTTTCGAATAGTTGTGAGCAGTAAGAATAATATCAATTTTATATGGCATCTGAATTTCACACAGGCCACTTATGGTGCTCCTGGAGTTCAGGTCTTCCACATTGCTGTCGGCACTACTTTCAAACAGATACTTGTAATACTTAATATATTCGGGATCGAAGTCGGTAACACGTGAGAAGTCACCCTCTTCGGTTCCAAATCCGTAAATATTACCCTCCTTGTCGCGGAATACATGGTACATATCGCCTGCCACGTTTTTGATAGAGCGAACGCCCGGCAGGTTCTGTTCCAGCCATTTGAGGGTAAGACCGGCCAGCATCTCCGATTTACCAACGCCACTGTCGCCATCCACTTCCACAACGAAGATAGAACCATCCTCCAGCTCAATAGCAAAAAGAGAGCCATGCTTGGGAATACCTCCCATCTCTTTCACCCGCTCATTCATCATGGTGAGCCAGGGTTTCTTCACATCACCAAAATAATCGGCTTCCTTGCGAAGCGGTGTTACCAGGGTTTTAATGTTTCCACGCGGGCCTTTGATATCAAAATAACCTACCTGAGGGAATGAAATTACCTTCTCCGGAGCTCCCAATAACAGGAATACGTCAGGCACAAAATTTTCGGCCTCTTCAAGTGAAATATCCTTATACTGAGTAAGTCGGAAGAAATCGGTCAGGTACTTAATGTAACCTTTCTGGAAAATAATAAGTTGAGTAACAACCCCGCTTTTCATTATCTTACAACGATAATCGTCCGGATCCATATTGGCGACAAATCGGGCGAGCCTGCGTTCAAAGAATTTAGAATCGGGCTTGGTCGAAAGCGCTTTAATGTAATCATTTTTCGACTTGGTGCGATTCATATCCAACAAATACATGGGCTCATCGTCTCCACGATCGATCTTATGGAACGGATATTCCCTTTTTTTGGCATCGGTAGATATTCGGGTATGTCGCTGTACCGACTGCTCGACTGAGATCACCCCACACTTGGTCATCACATCATTGATCCAGCTGAGAGAACCACCATTGAACTCTTTCAATGTTTTGTCCTTTATCTCAAAGTTTCGGTACAATGTAATTCCATGTTGAATCATCTGATTCACATCACTGTTCTGCCTTCTGAAATAGGTATCCAGAACCTTAATAAGTGTATGCGAGTATTTGTGATAATAATCCGTTCCTTTTGACAGATTCTGAAGCAAAATCAGGAACCCGACAACTTTATGGGTCACCTCGGCAAGGCGTGTCTCATCAACTTTAATATCTTTTTTGCGAAGGATATAGTTCATGATATCATCCACCTCCTGCGGAAGAATATCGGTCAGGATATTCTCGGTAAATATCTTCAAATCTGCATCATCAGTACTGTTGATGCGATCCTGAAGGAATTGCAGTTTGTTGGTAACCTGATGGAAGAAACTGTTATCGTTCTTCAGCAAATACAGGTAAAGTA
>NZ_JADQBH010000014.1 GCF_016278715.1 Marinilabilia sp.
ATGCCGTTCAGGTACTGGAATTTGTGCATGGCGACAGTAATGTCATATTCCTTCCTGATAATTCTCCCACAGAATAAAACAACCTTTTGTTTCTGATTGTAGGCTTCATAATTAAACAATCCCCGAACTCCCATCATATAAGGACTTCGCACATCATGTACGGGAGAAGATGCCGAATCTGAGCAATCACGATTCCTGTACCCTTTCATGGTCACAGATGGATCCCGGATGCAATCAAGTTTCCGGGATCTTCTGCTAAAAAAATATTATGGCATCAAAACTTTTTACGGTTTCCCTGTGGTTGATTATTTCAATGATGCTAGGCTTCGAACAACCGGGTGCCGGGCAATACCAAAATCTTAGCATAAGAACCCGGCACAAAAAAGAATTAAACATTTATTCGCGAAACTGGGCCAGGTGGTATCAAAATCAGCAAATTTTTGCGGATTCTCTCGCTCAGGCAAACAAATTTTCTTCCGCATACTTCACGCCTGAAGGAGGGTCGGTATTTCTGAGACGAATTGAGCATCATCATCCGGTGTGGTTCTGCACACATAACCTGGATGCTGCAATTACTTCAGAAGTGCCGTTATTATGGGTCAATGTGGAAAACGGACTTACCGGGGAAGGAGTTTATACAGGATTATGGGATGGCGGAGGAGTATTATCCAACCACAATGAATTTACTCAAACAGGAGAAAGCCGTATTATTCAACGTGACCTCCCGGGAACACTCTTCGACCACTCAACCCATCTGGCCGGAACAATAGCCGCAGGCGGTGAGGAAGAAGCCTGCCATGGAATGGCTCCGTCAGCCACTGTTCTAGCCTACGATTACAATTTTGACATATCAGAAATGAGCTCAGAAGCTGCAGATGGACTGCTGGCTTCCAATCATTCTTATGGAACTATCTGCGGCTGGAAATATAATTCTTCCGATGGAGCATGGTATTGGTTTGGAGATTTATCCATTTCAACCGAAGAAGATTTGAATTTTGGTCGATACTCCAAAGAAAGCTACGATCTGGATCTCCTTGCAAGTTTGGCACCGTGGTACACCATTGTTAAATCTGCCGGAAATGACCGCAATGATTCACCTCCCGA
This sequence comes from Marinilabilia sp., assembly GCF_016278715.1. Lineage (GTDB taxonomy): Bacteria > Bacteroidota > Bacteroidia > Bacteroidales > Marinilabiliaceae > Marinilabilia. The sequence continues at coordinate 1,105 of NZ_JADQBH010000014.1, forward strand.
TAATACCTCTCATTTCGACTTTTCAGATCACTGGTATGAAGCCACGGATTATCATCCTCCGGATGGTTACCCGAATGGTTATGAATGTCTTGGAGCAATGTCGGTTGCGAAAAATATTATCACTGTAGGGGCCGTGGAAGAAATGCTGACTCCCTATTCCCAACCCGAGGATATAAGAATGAGTGTATTCAGCAGTTGGGGGCCAACCGATGATGGGCGCATAAAACCGGACATTGTAGCAAACGGGACTTCAGTCTATTCTTCCATAGCTCAAAGCATAAATGAATATGAAACCTACAGTGGCACCTCCATGGCCGCAGCAGCAGTAACCGGCATTATTACACTTATCAATCAAAAACAACAAAGGTGTCAGCCCGGAGTTGCTTTGGCATCAGCGACAACGAAAGGAATACTCATTCATACAGCGAAAGAAGCAGGAATGCACCCTGGGCCTGACTATCAATTTGGATGGGGATTAGCCAACGCCCGGGGAGCAATAGATCTCATTGAAAACAACTACTCCTCTGGCGGACAGTTAATTATGGAGAGGTCATTGCAAGCGGAAAACATTTTTACCCATGAAGTACATGTCCCCGATGAATGCCCCGAGCTAAAAGTAACACTTTCCTGGACGGACTTACCAGGACAAATATCCGAATACAGATTGGACGATGCCACTTCTGTGTTGGTCAACGACCTGGACCTAAAGATTATCAAAACCGAGGATAATACAGAATTTTATCCATGGGTACTCTCCCCAGAAAGCCCAATGGATGCTCCTCGAAACGGAAAAAACAATGTGGATAATGTGGAACAAATCGTTCTTTCACTTCCTGAGTCAGGAATCTATTTAATTCAAATTTCTCCACCAGAATCAGTTGTCAACGGAATTCAATCTTTCAGTCTTGTGATTTCCGGTCAGAACGTTTCATCCGGGATTTTTCCTGCATATAATTTGAGAGGAGTTCCAGATAACGAGGAAGTTTTATTATCGTGGAACTCTCCCAGCGAAGCCACACCTCTCAGATACCACATTTATCGGAACGATGTTTTTCTAACAACCTGTAGAGATACTATATTTGTAGATAAAGAAGTACAAAACGGAACAGAATATTCTTACTACATAAATGCCTTTTATGAGGATGTCGGGCACGAAAGTCTTCCAACCAATCAAGTATTTGCTACACCCCGAAAAGCACTATTATTGCCTTTCGAAGAGAATTTCGAAAATTCACCATCCGATTGGGTTCTAAAAAACGACACTACAGGCTGGGTATATGGTAACAGCCCACAGCTTTCTTCCTATTATCTTGATTTTAGTAACAATTCGGGAAATTTCCTGGGAGCAGACTCTTACTCTGCGGGAGAGGGTGTCCATGTTTGGGATCATGCCATCTCTCCTCCTTTAGCACTGGAATTGTATGAGAATGTCAATCTTTCGTTTAATTACCTGCTGGTTACCGATATTTATGATGCTATTGATGAACTTGTAGTCTCAGCGTGCACAGGCGATTCCTGCTTTGAAATCTGCAGGCTTCCCGCTTCATCGCACTGGAGATCGTTTAACATTAACATTCCTGATAAATTACTAATGAAAAATACCCGGCTTGTTTTCAATTATGATGACAATTACCGGTGGGGAATGGGTGCAGGCATTGATGACATAACGGTAACCGGAGTTCCGGTGATAACATACAGTAGCCCCTTAATAAAAGAACACAATCAAACCATTGTCGTTTATTCTGAAGGGAAACATTACGTTGCAAAAGTATCAGACCAAATGGGCTCCGGAAAAAGAGTGCTCCAGGTTGTCGGCCTGAGTGGAAAAGTTATATGGGAAAAGTTTTGGAGTAACCATTCGGTTGCCGAGATAAAAACAACCTTACCTCCCATGAAACCAGGCATATATATTCTCAGATACATCTCTGATAAGACTGTTTCTGCCACAAGATTCATGGTATATCCTTAACCTCTACCCTACATCCCCCCACTCGCAGCCAAAACCACCAAAATGCCAATTGCAATAATCCCTCCCATGAATGTCCCAAAACCTGTTGCTTCTTTAATAAAAAACTTCGTTTTACCATCCTGTTCAAAATACCCGGGTGTGAGAGTCGTATTTGTTAAAGTCTCTACCCGGAATTGCTGATTAATAAAAATGGGAGCAACATCTTTACCATAAGGAGCAATAGTGAGAAACATGCGATAAGTGGCCGGTGTTTCTTCCTCAGAGAAGGTTACTGACTTGGTTCTATAATAACCGTTCTCTGTTCTGATGTTTACCGTCTCTACCTCTTTTGCTTCATCAAATTTGAACGACGAATTTTCCAATAAAGGCCCGGTAATTTGCACTTTGCTGTCGGGTGGAATAAACAATATTGAAGCATCAGATTGAATTTCGCCCTCTGTAGAAGTATAGTGGACTCTGTTGTCAACATAAGACTCATGACTTCTTGATACTGAAGAAATTGTTGAGATATTGGTAAAGAAAGGAATTGTTTCATTATCCTTAACCAATGCTGATTTTGTTTTATCCAGCAATACAGGTTGTTCCGAGCAGTTGTGAATTTCAATTTGAATTTGACCACCATCGCCCACAAAAGCATAGCTGAATTCAAGTGAATCCTTGAGGGTTGGACGGGCTTCCGGGTCTTGGGTGTCGTCTGCCGGAGCAAGAGACACGTACTGATAAGTACTGCAACTGCTAAGCAGCAGTAATGCTAGGGCAGGCAGCATTAAGGTTACTGATTTCATGGCGAGAGTTTTTATTTTTGGCTCATCAAAAATATAGGTACCTGAAAAAAAAGATTTTTAAACAAACACGATAGCAAACGACACCTTCAGCATCGATATTTTAAATTCTGCGAACAACTATAAATATAAGAGCCATTCAGGCTCGGTTGCTATTAAATATCCGAGCATGCTCCCGAAGGCTCCGTTTCTGCCAATTATAAGGACATGACCCCGAAATGGGTCAAATATTTATAGATGAAATGCTTACATGAAAATCGACCCCCAGAGTGGGTCGTACACATTATGCATATTTGTTTATTTTTTAATGCTTTCTCGATTATGATTTTGTTAAAATATTATTCAGGTACGAATTATTATGATGAACTTTATTTTTTAAGGATTTCAATGATTTTTATTCTGATATCCTCCACCGGCCGGTCTTCTCCATAGGTTTTCACCCCCGCAATTTTATCTACAACATTCATGCCACTCACCACTTCTCCAAACACAGTATAATCACCATCGAGATAGGGTGCTCCACCAATAGTTGTATATATTTGGCGCTGTGAAGGGGTAAACCGGAAACCTTTTTCTTTTTCAATATCATCGAGTTCCTCATTGGTAAAAACCCGACCGGCAATAATGAAAAACTGAGAGCCATCGGAGCGGTTTCGCGGATTTCGGGCTGCAGGAAGTTTGGAAGCTGCCACAGCCCCACGTTTATGAAAGAGTGCCGGAATTATTTTTGTGGGCAGCGTATATCCTGGTCCCTGCCAGCCCACCACATCATCTTTGTCTGCATTTCTGGAATCTGCAGCGCCCATCTGAATCAAAAAGTCACTCAAAACACGGTGAACCAACAAACTGTCATAAAACTGGTCACTAACCAGTTTTATGAAATTATCTCTGTATTCCGGTGTTTCATCATGCATCCGAATCACTACATCCCCCATGGTGGTTTTGATTCGGAACCCGGCCACTTTTTTATGTGAGATGTAAACCTTATCGGTTTTGGTACGAAGGTCATAAATAGAAGCAGGGCGTTCTTTTTGTTCCTTCAGCAATTGAGCTATCCATTTCTTGGAAAGCACCACTTTTTGCAGGGAGTCCTGAACAACCCTTTCCTGAACGATTCCCATGAACTCATGATTCAGTCTGAATGCCGGATTGCCCTCTTTCAAATCGCTTGGAACAGGCCAGAAGCCGACCGAATCCAAATCCTGATATTCCCCGGCCGGAGCTTTTACCACAAACAATTTTCGTTTTGGTCGTTTCAAAGTATAAAGAGTATCGGGTTGAAGCAAGCTTCCCCTGACTTTGATATAATCCGGGTTGGTTCGTTTTACCTCCAATATCACAAGATTCAGGTTATGGTCATACGCCGTGTAACCGACAACTTCCTTCATATCGCGGGTTCCCACGGGAGAGATTTCAGCTTTGTAGGCTCCTTTGAGCCAATCGAGATTGGTAACCACAAGATCCGAAGCCACAAAAAAACCAAAACCTCTTTTCAAAGCGCGGTTGTAATGATCGAAAGTACGAATCCCGACCATGCCCTTAATATTGTCCTGATAAGAACCAAAAGAAACTTCGCCCTTTTCCTTTGCTTTCTTGCTGGCCGAATTATTACATCCCCATGCAGAGATAATCAAAAACACGAGAATAAGGAATGGCAGAAATCTGGAACATTTTTGCATCAGAAAATATTTATTATTGAGTAACTTCTCCAACCTGAATGACCACATCGGTAAAAGGCCGGTCGTTCTTATCAGTTTTCAGTGCTGCAATCTTATCAATTACATCAAATCCCTCCACAACTTCTCCAAATACGGTGTAGTCACCATCCAGATCGGGCAGTCCGCCGATGGTGGTATAAGCTTCCCGCTGAGCATCTGAAAACTTAATGTAATCGGACAATGAGTATTCGAAATTGATTTTCTGCTTAATGTCTCTCAACAATTCGTTAAAAGCACGGGGATCTTCTTCTTTCAATCGGGCCAGTTCTTCTTTTCTGGGAACATAAAACTCCTTCTTGAGTTTATTTTTAATGGGAATGTTGTTGTTTTTCTCAATAATATCAAGCTGCTCACTGGTCCATACACGTCCCTTGACGATATAGAACTGAGAAATATCCGACATCTTAAAATGATTGATGTCTTCAGGTTGTCGTGGGGCGCACAAGGCTCCCTTTTTATGAAAATGATGATCGTGAAATTCTGAATCGATATTGACGGCAGCATTTCCATATCCTATATGTTTGCCAGCCGGAGCATTCCGTGAATCAGCAGAACCGCCCTGTATGACAAAATTTTTGATGACCCGATAAAACAACGTGCCGTCGAAATGGTCGCTGTTAACCAGTTTAAGAAATTCATTACGATGATTGGGGGTATCGTTGTATAATTTAACTTTCATGTTGCCCAAATTGGTTTTAACAAGCACATAGTGAGTGTATTCCTGGGCACGCGCAGATTCAACTGAAAACAAAAAGAACCCTGCAATCAAAAAAGTAATAAGTTTTCGCATCTTTCTCATCAATAGTCCGTTAAAAAAAGCCTAAACGCTGAGACGCAATGACGCAAAGCTTTTTATTACAAGAGCGTTAAACCTTAGACGCCTCGATTTACAAGTGCCAGTTTATCAGCCATTTACAAACACAAACCTCGGGATAACCAAGTATTGTCTCATAGCACATAAAAAAAAATCTGACCGGACAATTGAAGAATCATCCGGTCAAAAATGCTATGCAAAAATTATTCCTCAATAATTTCCATTGTCATTTCAATGTCCTCTACCGGACGATCCATTTGGTCGGTTGAAACAGCTGCGATAGAGTCGATAACCTCAAGTCCTTCTTCCACTTCCCCAAATACAGTATAGGTATTATCCAACATTGGAGTTCCACCAATGGAGGTGTAAACTTCACGCACTTCATCGGGGAAAACAAGTTTTGCTGAATCGCCTAATTCCTCCTTGGTTTCTTCCTCCAGTTTAGAAATAAGCGCTTCAAAACCTTCACGGTCTCCACGTTGACGCATCGCCATCAAAGAGTCCTGATAAGGAGTAATTTTATCGAACATTCGCGATTGAATTGCCCTTTGCCCCATTTGCTCTTCAAGATTATCGAGAGCATCGGAAGTCAAGGTTTCCCCCTGAACGATGTAAAATTGTGACCCTGAAGATTTACGTTCAGGGTTCGCCTGGTCTCCCTGACGAGCAGCTGCCAACGCACCTTTTTTATGGAACCTTCTGGGGAAATTAATTTCAGCAGGTATCTGATATCCGGGACCACCGGATCCCAGACGCTTTCCTTTCTCAGCCCCTTTTGATTCGGGGTCACCCCCCTGAATCATAAAACCTTCGATAACCCGGTGAAACAGAAGATCGTTGTAAAAACCTTCCTCCACAAGCTTCAGGAAGTTTTCTTTATGCTGCGGGGTATCATCGTACAGCTTAATTTTCATGTTACCATAGGGTGTTTTTACCAGCACTTTCTTCTCCGGCTCGTCACAGTGCGTCAGTAATAGGCCCAGGAACACAATTAGTGAAACCAGGGCAACTTTGCGAAATGAATAAAATGATGTCATGATCTAAAATTTTTCTAATTATTGTAATTGGATTTTTAAATATTCAAATGCTGCTTTTTTCAGCAGATGGTTCATAAATGACGGGGTCAAAGATTGGAGTCGCTTAACCTCTTCAAATTGCGGCCAGCCCTCTTGATCGCGACCGGTAGTCTTCAAATAGCCTTCGCTGCTCAACAGGGTACATTTTCCAAGATTGATAAGATCCATCTTCACCTGTCTTTCGTAAGGTTTCATTCCCTGACCCAATTCCTGTATTCCGATAAGAAACAGCATAAAGTCAAAATCTGCTGTCACCTTAAATCGCTTACTCACTTCAAGAACCATCAGCTCCCAGTTTTCTGTAGTATATTCCATAAAAATTATCTCCTTTTCTCCTCCTGAAGACGTTCCTATACTTTTCTACCTCGCAGAGGGACATTTATATGACAACTCCGAAAAGGTTCCTTGTCGCCAATATTTTAGTTGACAAAAACACCTCTTTTCGCAGCACACTCCTTTAAAATATTTCACCAACCCTACTCAATTACCTGATTACCTTTTGCTTCCAACACAATAGTAAATGAACTTAACTTTCTGAAAATAAAAATTCTTCGCCATTTCGTCACTGCGTACAGGCTTCTTTTATCCGGTTTTGCCTTTATGTAAAAACTCAAAAATAATAAAAGTTCACCAAACGAACAGGCAACAACAAAAAAGCCGGCCAGGAATATCCTGCCGGCTTTTGGTGGGTTGTACTGGATTCGAACCAGTGACCCCTACCCTGTCAAGGTAATGCTCTAAACCAACTGAGCTAACAACCCTTATTCTTTGTGGTGCAAAAATAGTAAAAAAAGGATTCCTCAAACATTTAAAAACAGAAAAAAGCACATAAAAAAAGGCCCGGAATAAACCGAACCTTTTTTCTGGATTTTTTTTCTGATCAAAGGGAAAGGCGAAACTTTCTCGGCCACAAAGATAGACAACTTTTAACACCCACAAACAAATAGTGGATATTTTTTGATTTTAAGTGGACAAATCTCATGCAATACCAACCCATCAAAGCACTTTCACCCCTGAACAACAGCCATATAAACGTTTTTAACATTTATAGGCAGAAATATTAATATCTTTTCCCTGCAATGGCATCAACAGAATATTTCCCCGAGCCCAGCAAGAACGTCACGGCAAAGGCAATGAAGTAAAGCAGCGCAAATTCTTTAGAAGCGCCTCCCGCAGAAAACAAAGGGTCGCCCGAGTGAACAACCAGCGCTGCCGTTAGCATGGTAATCATCAATGGAATAGATGCCAAACGAGTTCTGAGGCCTATCAGCACCATGATTCCTGCAACAAACTCGGCAAGAACGGCCAAAACCAAATTAATAGTGGGACTGATACCAAACAGCGCAGGAAACTGAATATTCCCGGAAATGAGCATCTGCAGTTTTCCCAATCCATGTCCGAATGCTATAAAAAAGCCAAATCCCACACGCAATATGAGAGCAGCTAGATCTTTTTGTGTTTTCATAATTATCATTCAGTTTTAAAATATTTAGAGTTAAACAGCAAAGGTCAAATTTGGTTTTAAATAAAGTTTTTTGTTTCTTTAATTACTACAATAAACCTTTACCACTATGAAACCAGCAGTTGATAATACTGTTCAATCGTTATTACAGACAAAACTTTCACAAATTGAAGATTATTTCAAAAGCGATGTCCTTACGTATTATGGTCCAATTGTTGACGGAAATGAAAATACCCTTTTAAATATTGTAGAGGCCCTAGCAAAAACAAAGGAAAAAAAAGACAAACTTCTAATCATCCTAACAACAGGAGGAGGAAGTGCTACAGCTGTTGAAAGATATGTTAACATTCTTAGAGAACACTATAATGAAGTCAATTTTCTAGTTCCTGATTACGCCTTCAGCGCAGGAACAATATTTTGCATGAGTGGTGATAATATTTATATGGACTATTTCTCTGTTTTGGGACCGATTGACCCTCAAGTTCAGAATAAAGAAGGACGATTTGTTGCTGCACTAGGTTACTTAGACAAAATAAATGAACTAATACAGAAAGCTCGTGACAATGACCTTACTCAGGCTGAATTTTTAATCCTAAAAGATTTTGATTTGGCAGAACTGCGAGGATATGAACAGGCAAAGGAATTAACAATTGCCTTATTGAAAAATTGGCTTGTAAATTATAAGTTTAAAAACTGGAAAACACATAATTCCAACCCCTCAAAAGCAGGCATGGAAGTAACTGATATTGAGAAACAAGAAAGGGCGGAAGAAATTGCAGATAAATTGAGTGACAATAAAAAGTGGAAATCACACGGAAGACCTATCAATATTGATTGTTTAGAGTCACAAATGAAACTAAAAATTGAAAACTACACGAAGAATGACCAGTTAAGAAATTTGATACGAAGTTATTATGAATTACTCTCTGATTACATAAATAAAAATGGTTTTCCTATTTTTGTGCAAACCAGATTATTCATTTAACAAACATTACTATGTATCCGATTGAAAGAAACCTAATCAATACTGTTAGAGAAGTATCAAAAAAATTACATAATGACACAAAAGTCAAAGAATTTGAAAAAGCAGACAATGATTTCTCTAAATTGGTAAAAAGTGGCTTTGCTCACAGAAGAGGAAATAATCTATTGTCTATCACCGAAATGCATAATAGTAGGTATTCTATAAACACATCCTTTAAAAAAGAGGGATAATGGCATCCCTCTTTTACTCCAACCAAATCTCATCCAAATAAAAATCAATCTTTTGATTCGTCTCCTGTGAAGGAATAACAACCTGAATCATTTCAATATCAGCCATATCAAATTCTCTCTCATTTCCGGTTTCGGCAAACCAGTCCTGAAATCCGGGAAAAGGGCGTGGAACGATAGCCATTTTACCAGGCTTACCATCCTTTAGATTGACGCAGTAAATTTCATCCGTATTGTTCAGAATAAATTCATATTCCATAACCATACCATCCCTATCAATCAATGCCAGCTTAATATTAACAGGTTTATCCACAGCTGATTTGGCACAAAAGACCAACCGCTCTTTCTTCGAAATATTCTCTCTTCTTCCCTTAATATTTTCGCCAAAGAAGTACTTCAGAACGTGCAATGGCTCATTTTGAATGGAATCATTTCCCAGGTGAGCAAACCGGTAGGACAAAACTTTGCCGTTGAACATGGGAACCAACTGCACTCCATCTCTCCAGTTAACCGCAGAATGGGCAAAATGCTCTTCTGCATTCCACAATAGCAATGGTGCATCATCTGGAAGAATATCCAACACAAAAGACTCACCGCCCGAAAAATCCCAGTCGCTCGGCTTCCCTGTTTGTCCAGACGGGAAGGTTATCCAGGCCCCCTTGGCCGGCCTTACAGCGATGTAATAGTTTACCGTTTGATATTGTGAATACCCCTCAGGTAACAGAACAGTGTAATGACCGGGTGAAGTTTCTTCCGCACCAAATCTACGGCTGTGAAAATGCCCTTCACCAATGAACACAGCAACGTCACCGGGAGGTTCAGAAGCTATCACCTCAAAATCGATTGTTATTGTTTTACCCAAATTTACATTTCGGGGTGTTCGGTTTTTCACTAAAAGCGTATCCAAATCGGTAGCAGGAGCTACAAACTCATCAAGAAGAATATTTTTGAACAAGTCTTTAGGATCGACCTTCTTTTTCACCCCTTTCCTTTTTAACAGATAAACGCCTGGGGTGACTTTAATTTCTCCACCTTTCGCAAAACAAGATAATCTGTTACCACCATTAATACCTTCCACCGAAAAAGCATCGCCGAGTTGAGGCAATGCAATTCTCATCTCCTGCTGAGCATGATGCACTGCGGCTTTTCTAACATTAGGATTCGCCGGGCTGTAAGGGTCTTTCAACCAGTATGCATCCGGCATCACCTCTAAACGCCAAATGCCGGGCTTCACTTCATCCAGGAAATAAGCACCCTTACCGGTGTATTGTACTACAGGGGAACTCCCAAATCCGGCTATCTCTTTCAGCTTGTCTGGATTTTGAGGCCTTGATGCCGTATTATTGGAATAGAAGAACCGCTCCTGCCCCACCAACTCGGCCAAATCATCCTGATAACTAACCCGGAAGTTACCAAAACGGTTATTGCCAGGAAAGTCTCCGAAATCAGCACTTCGAGGAACCTCATGAAAAACAGCTGACGCAATTTTCAGGCTGATGGCCTTTTGAGGAGCATAAGCCAGATTCATAAAGTGGGTGCCGTAATTGGTATTGTAAGGTGCCAGAAACATGGCATCATAAGCAAAATGGGTTGCCAGTTGGATTCCTGCTTCTCTGAAGCTTCGGGCCATTGCGGGATACATATAATTTCCGGCCACATCGGCAGGGTCAAATTCATACACTATTTTTACTTTGTCCCGAAATCCGGGATGATTGGCAAACGGAATCAGATATTCATCCACATGGGGCAAAAAGTTACCCTTCAACGCATGATTAGCCACCAGACCTGAAGGATACCATTGAAAAGTTCCACCCTGAACTTCAGCTTCCATGTAGGCATCGACCAAATGGATGCTGTGACTCACATTGTAAAACACAGGCTTCTTTGTGCCCGTTTTCCGCATGGACCCAACCAACTTATTGATGTAGGCTTTCACCTCATTTTTGGAACCACCATGATGCGGTTCGTTAGAAACCTCAAAAGCAACCACATCCGGATCATCCTTGTAGGCTACTCCGGTATATGGGTTAATATGATTCAGAAACTGCTCCAGATAATTGGCTTGAGCCTCAATTGCATCAGGATGGGTAAGACACGCCTCTTTGCCGTATTTGCTGGAAAAACCCGGCGTGTCTTCATCCGCTTCGGGCCAGCCGTTACCCCAGAAGGCTATAGGAGTTAGGATAAATCGAATTCCCCGTTTTTTCATCTCGCTGATGGCAAAATCAAACAAACGGAGATGCTCATTTCCCAACAGATTACCAACAGAATCGGAAATTTCAGTATCCCATACATGAACCCGATAAAGGTCGAGGTCCAGACGGGCAAAATGATAAACATCTTGTTTGATAGCCTCCTCGTGAGACACGCCCATGCGTTTGGCCATCCTGAAAGAATGGGCAAATGGTACCGAATAATTTACACCAAAACCAAAAATCTCTGTGCTATCGGTATCCCAACGCAAAACGCCCTCTTCATCGACAAAGGCATTGCGGGAATTCTGCCCCGCTACCGGCACTAATGGCAATACCAACGCAATAAATAATAGGATTGAAATTCTCATTTTAATAAAAATAATTGTTTAACAAGGCTGCATGACACACGACAATCCACTTACATACAAGTCTTTGGAAAGTCAATTCATTCAACAATTCCATATTTGACTTCCCAAAACGTACAGCACTGGAACGCAAACACCAATCACTGTATTAAACAGGCGATAAAACAACCCCCGACAAGATGAAAGCTTTGTCGGGGGAAAATCAAAAAAGGAAAGTAGCATTATTGAGCCCAGTCTAAAAAAAAGATATATTTATACTTCACTCATTATTGATTCAAAGTCATCTCGTAGGTCCGATTAAACAAATCAACCGTCAGCGTATAGGTTCCCGCTTCTGTATCCTCAGTAATGTTACCGCCTGCATAACTTAAATTTCCGTCATAGCCACCAAATTTATCATCCCAATTGTCGGCTTCAATGTAAAGTGCAAAGCCATATTGCGAAGGTGTCGTTACCTCAATGGTTCCTGAGTAAATACCCTCCCCGGTTTTTGGAATAGTGGTAGCAAAATCCCAAACATCATTTAACCCTGACAGATAAAGCACCTCCCCGAGTTCTGCCAATCCGTAAGTCATGTTCCTCACATCAGCTTTAACCCAATAGGTTCCTGCCGGATCGGGTGCAGGAATATTACGCCCTTCCACATTCATCTCCAGCAATCCTTCACTCTCGCCCATGGTATAATAATCCACTCCCCATTCGGGAGCTGTAAACATCTGGAATCCCCATTGCGAGTTAATGTCTACAAAACCACCATAAAGGGTATCATTCAACTGCGGAATAAAGTTATCGAATGTCCAGTCACCACCGGTATCGCCATCTTTAGATCCAGGCAGGTAAAGGAAAGGTATGGATTCCTCTTCCTGAGGCAGATTTTCTCCTTGTGTGATGCTATATGTCCAGTCATTCTCTTGGCTGAAATCGATAGTTACTGTATTGGTTCCGGAGTTAGAAACAATAAAATTGCCGGCAGCGTCAGAAAAAACAATCTTACCGCTCTCTCCTTCAGCAAAGTTGACAATAGTGGCGATTGCCCCGGCATCTGAATCACCCGTGCTTGTGTTATAGAGCAACGCATCACTATTGAGTGTGATTTGTGCACCGGCAGAAGAAGTTTCAATCACTCCGGCCCATAACTCAAAAGACTTAAAGAAAGCCAGGGAATCCTCAACTGCACCGCCAACCGTTAATTTGGGTAACCAGGTGGCCGACCATACCTGATCGTTGGTGCTCATGGTCACATAGTACTGTCCTCCATTTGCAGGAAACCAGCAGTTCCACATAGTTCCGGCATCATTTGAGAGTTCAAAAGGAACCTCCGAAACCCCATTGTTCCCCCAGATGGTTCCATCGCCTTCCTGAAAATAGAAGTTCATCCACCCGGTGGCCGTTACGAATCCGGAGTACTCACCATTGGATTCGGGAGAATAAATTACCGAAAGGGTGTCATTCTGAGCGGGATTCAGCAAATACAAATTCGACATATCAATCTCAAAAGGAGTGACATCCACAGAAATCACGTTACTGTATTCCGGCTCCATATTATTTCCCATCAAAGATTTAACTCTGAAATAGAGCGGAGCCTTCACCCACGGTATCAGTCCAGCATTTTTGGCCAGGGTATTTAGTCGGGCTCCTGTAAGTGAAATTGCATTGTCTGAAGGCTGCAATTCGGTGATTATTGAGAAATCCGGTGATGCAGATGCTTCGACAGTAATGCCGGGAAGACCGGAAGAGACGCCCATTGTTTCATCACTAACAGAAACCTGTCCCGATGACCAGGAGAGATTCAACACCTGAAGGTCAGAATTTTCGGTGCTCAGAATTACATCAACTGCGGATGCCGAAAGCTCAGAAGGTTCCTGACCCGATAAAAATATCTTGTCGCCTTCCTTTTCGCAGGCAGTTGCTGCAAAAAATAAAAGAAAGACACTAATATATAACTGAATGGTTTTCATGTGATTACTAAATTTAAAGGTTAGTAATTTTCGTTGGTCAAATTGGGATTGGCAGACAATTCGGTCGCCGGAATGGGATAGATATTGTATTTATCATTCACAGCCATTCCGTCTTTCACGCCACCTTTCCATTGCCAGATGTAATTATTGCCTGTAAAGACATCGAATCTTCTCAGGTCGGTACGGCGAACCGCCTCCCAATAGAGTTCTCGGGCCCGCTCGTCAAGAAAAAACTTGTAAGGAATCCCCTCAGATGTCGCGGTGATATCGGTTTCCGAAACTTCGGATGCATCGCGAATGTTGCGCAATTCATTCACATATCCCAACGCAGTTGCCACATTAGAATTGGCTCTGACTGCCGCCTCAGCGTACATCAGGTAAGCATCGGCCAGTCGAAACACAGGGAAATCTGTATCTACACCGTCGTTTTGCGTATTGGAAGCCACTTCGCCATCGTCGGTTAAATTACTCCACTTAAGTACAAAGAATCCACCACTTCGGTCGTCCACTCCGCCATCCATGTACTGACTCTGACCATCTGTATAAAACATGGCTCTTGAATCATTCTCCATATCAAAGAGTTCGGGCACTTCGCCCCGAATCCGGAACATACTCCACGCACTGGCGACCCCAATTGTATCAGCAGGGGCTCCGTAATCCGTGTCCACGGCTCCACAAATCAGATAAGTGGTAGCCCCCCACGACATCACATTTTTACTGTCCACCACCAGAGGCCAGATAATTTCGTTACCCGGGCCCACCCGTTTGTGATTATCCGCATTAAAAAGTTTGGAATAGTCAGCTTCCAGTTCGTAGCCTGCATCAATGACTTTCTGACTATAGGTCATACATTCCTCGAAGTGAGCTCCAGCCTCATAAACCTCAGCGTTCAGATACAGCCGCGAAAGGAGCATCCAGGCAGCTGTTTGTGGTGCATGACCATATTCGCAACCGGCTGCCTCAGTCATATTCTCACTGCATTCGAGCAGCTCATTTTCAACAAACTCAAAAACCTCGGGAGCCTTAAATTCTTCGGGCAGGGTTGAACTTCCAATCAATTCCTCATCAGCAAATGGGATATCGTGAAACAAATCGAGTGCATGATAATAAGCCAGTGCCCTGAGAAAACGGGCCTCGGCACGGTAGGTTCTGATCTTTACCTGCTCTGCTTCCGAAAAACCTGAAATACGCTCATCCGTACTGTTTTTTAAAAACTCATTGCACAATGAAATGGAATAATAAGAGCGGTAGTACATATCAGCCACCCATGGGTCGTTGGCATCCCAGGTAAGGAAGGTAAGATCGCCGATATTATCCCCTTCAATCCATGTAGAGCCCAACTCATCGGTTCCGGCTTCCTGAACATTAAAGTAGCAACGCATATAATCGTAGCCATTGTTGCTACTGAGGTCTTCATCACCTCCGCCTTTTTCCTGACCAGCTGTAACAAAGGAAGCGTAACACTTGGCAAGGGCAGAGATGTAATTATCAGGATTGGAATAGACAGATTCCGAGGTCTCTTCTATTTCAGGATACTGATTCAAGTCGTCGGTACATCCGAAGAAAACCCCAACGGTAAGTATCCATAATGTGTATATTATCTTTCTCATCTTGTAACTCCTTTTTTAATTAAAATTCCAGTCCAACACTCAAAGAGAAAATGCGGGGACGGGGATAAAACGAAAGATCCATTCCCTGAGGCACTTCCGGATCAACTCCGGAATATTCGGTTATTGTAAATACGTTCTGAACCATTGCCATTGCATTCACCCTCAGCCAATTGTTCACTCTTCCGAAGTTATATCCCAGGGTAACGTTGTCCATTTTCAGGAATGATGCATTTTCCACGTAGTAGTCCGACAAATACTGACGACTGCGGAATCCTGTCTCCAAATAGCTATTATTCAGGTTGTTGAGCTGGTAGGCATTGTAGGACATTGTTCCAAGAGCCCCCGTATTCATCGCCATTCCGTTGTAAACATAATTTCCGACATTGGCCCTCAGGCTTGTGCCAAACGTCCAGTCTCTATATTGTAAGGACGTGCTGAAGCCCAGAATATAATCGGGAGCCGGCGAATTGTAGCGGTACAGATCCTCAGAGTTGATATCGCCGTTGCCATCCAGATCGGCATAAGCACCTTCAACAGCCTTACCGGTTTCCTGATCATACAACTGATGATAAACATAGAACATATATGGTTCATAACCCTCTGTCAACACCTGAAAGTAGTAACTATCAATGGTTGGTCCAATAGACGTATTGATAATTTCAGCACCCTCGATGATAGACAGGTTTTTGATGGTCTGTTCCTGAAATGAAGCATTGAAGGTCAAATCCCAGGTCCAGTCGGCATTATCGATAGGCACTGCATTTAAGCTGACCTCGATTCCTTCACTGTCCACATTACCCACATTGGTAAGAATGGTTTTATCGAAGTTGGTTCCGGCAGGAGAAGGCACGGTTGCCAACAAATCCTCCGTTTCGCGGATATAGTATTCTGCAGAGCCCGACAACCGGTTGTTGAAAAATCCAAAGTCGAGACCAAAATTATAAGCTTTGGTGGTTTCCCACTTCAAATCGGAAACATAGGCTTCGGGGCGGTAGGTATTCACCGGATTATTGCCAAAAATGTATTGGGCGCCGGTCTGGCTGATGGTATAAACCGGCAGATAGTTGTAATTGCCGATACCTTCCTGCTGTCCTGTAACACCATAACTGGCCCGCAACTTAAGATTAGTGAGCACATCAATATCTCTCAGGAAAAACTCCTCCGACAGTCGCCAACCCACAGCAACGGAAGGAAATGTTCCCCAACGGGTATCTTCGCTAAAACGAGAGGTTCCATCCTGACGAATAGTAGCCGTAAGCATATAACGCGAAGCCAGCGTGTAATTAAGACGTCCGTAATAGGAAAGTAATACATGACGCTCATCAAAAGCCGCGGTAGAATTTTGTACCTCTCCCGCAATATTTGTTTCTTCATAATAGGGTCTGGAGTTTTTCCAGAACTGATAATCATAACCACCTGTTACATCAATGGTGCTGTTTATATTCTCCAGGTTTTTATTATAGTTGAAATAGGTTGTCAGAAGTCGGTTTTCCTTCTCTTCAGGACCATAAGTATAATCCCGTCCATTAGTCATGTAAAACTGAGCCGCTTCAGCAGGCACATAAACCTCACCTTCACCACTGGCAAAATCATACCCCAGGGTTGCATGAAGTTTCAATTCGGGCAGAAATGGCAGCTTGTAATCCACATCCAGGTTGGTAATCAACCTGTTGATATCGCTGGTAGATGAATGCTGATTCAGAAGTCCAGGAGGATTGAGAACCGCAGATGTTACCGGAGTTCCGGAACCATCAATCGCTTCATTGTAGCCGCCAAAAGCATCAGAATTGGAGTAAACAGGGACTGTGGGATTAAAAGTGGATGCTCCCCAAATAGCATCGGTCTGGGCAAAAGTATTTTTATTTAAAGCCCCTTTAACACCCAGGTTTACATTCAGTTGACCTTCCAAAAACGAAGGAGAAAGAGTTAGGTTTCCAGTCATCCGCTCCGCATTATCGGTTTTCAAAATACCATTCTGATTGTAATAACCTAAAGAAAACCGGAATGGAATATCTTTAACCTGACCTGAAAAACTCAGGTTATTATCGGTCCCAAGCGCCATTTGATATATTTCATCATTCCAGTCGGTATCGTAATTTCCCAGTAGATTTTGCTGAGCCAAAGAACCGTCACGATTCACCACATTTCTAAACTCATCCGTGGAGAGCATTTCTGGTAATTTGGTTTTCACCTGTAAAGAATTGGTGGTGCTGAAGGTAACCCGAAAATCCTCACTGGTTCCCTTTTTCGTAGTAATCAGAATCACCCCGTTAGAGGCCCTTGAACCATAAATGGCGGTGGAAGAGGCATCTTTCAGAACGGTCATACTCTCAATGTCATTAGGATTGATCAAACTTAGAAAGTTGTTATCGTTTCCGCTGATTCCGCCGGATTCGAGCGGCACCCCATCCAGCACAATCAACGGATCATTACTGGCATTCAGCGAAGCACCACCGCGAATACGGATAGAGCTACCTGCTGTGGGTGAACCACTTTGCGACATAATTTGCACTCCCGAAACTTTCCCGTTGATGAGTTGTTCGGGAGAACTGATTATCCCTTTGTTAAAATCCTTACTGTTCACATTGGATACAGCACCCGTAAGATCTCCCTTTCGCTGTTGTCCGTATCCGATAACAACCACTTCATCGAAACTGATGACATCGGGCTCCAGCGTTATATCCAACCGGGTTTTACCGGCCACCTCAATCCTTTGGGTTTTATAACCGATGTACGAAATTCGTAACACATCAGAATCGTTTACCACGATTGTAAAAGAGCCGTCAGAATTGGTGATGGTACCCTGTTGAGTTCCGTCAATAAGAATCGTAACGCCCGGAACAGACTCTCCTGTTTCCCCGTCCACGACTGTGCCGGTAAGCGTTTGCTGCTGAGCTATTGCCAGGGCCGAGAGCCCCCACAACAACACCACAGTGCCCAGTTTTTTCATTGATAATCGTAGATTTTTCATATTTGTTGTAGTTTGATTATTGGTAAAATGAATTGAAGTAAAATGAATTCATGAATTCATTTTACTTCAATTCATTT
>NZ_JADQBH010000159.1 GCF_016278715.1 Marinilabilia sp.
CGACGGGTACCAGATAATGTGGGTCGTCCCCAAAAACGCACAACATCCTGAGGCTGCCATTGACCTGCTTATGGCCATGAATCAACCTAAGGTAGCCGACAAATGGGTACGTTATGCCAAAAGTCCGACCGGTATCAAAGCAGAACTGGCATCCTCCTCCATGGGCGGCGACCAGTTTGAGAACTTCATTAACTCCATTGACCAAAAATATGGTGAAAATAAAATTACGCTGGGCGGAAACAACCAGTATATTTTCGACTATGAACGACGCTTTTCCAGCAACTTCGGACATGAGGTAATGTCAGGCAAAATGACCGCCGACGAGGCCATTAAAACTATCAGAGATACCTTCAGGGATCAGAATGTGAGGATTGTGAGGGAATAAATTATACCAAATCAACATAAAGCCACCATCTTTTAATTCTTATGGGGGTCGTTTTAAAACCTCTACACCCCTGCAAACTTTATCGCATCTTCCCCCCAGGGCTTGGTGTTTTCAAAGGCAGAAACAACCTCACACGGGTGTTCAACTATACTCCACATTTCATTGTGTATGGGGCGCATAAATTTTTCCTCCACCATTTTGTGGGTCTGTTGCAGCAGTCCGTCGTAATAGCCATTGGTGTTGAGCACCACAATGGGATGCCGGTATTGACCAAGTTTTTTGAGGGACATCACCTCAAACAATTCCTCTAGAGTCCCGGTGCCGCCTGGCAATGCAAGTATTCCGGCGCTTCCCTGCACCATCAGTTCCTTGCGTTTGTGCATGGTCTCCACATGTATCATGTCTTCCACATCCTTGTGTTCCCACTCCACATCGACCATAAAACGGGGAATAATTCCGGTAATTACTCCGTTGTTTTTCAGAGCCTCATCAGCAACAGCACCCATCAATCCAATAGCACCACCTCCGTAAATAATACCATACCCGGCTTTCACCAAAGCGGCAGACACTTCTCTGGCGGCATCGAAATAAACTTCAGGAACTTTGGGACTGGAGGCACAAAAGACAGCAATTTTTTTCATGGTACTCTATTTTTTCCAGGGAATCATGTACTCAATCACATAGGAGAAACCGACATTCACAGTATTGTCTCCGTTGCCAAATCCGGGTACCGAGTAAGGCGATAGCTCTTCAGAATTGTTTTGAAGGATTTTAACTCTCAAATTGATTGTCCACCCCATGTAAAGGTTATTGAACAGCTCGGTGCGAGGACCGACCATAACCTCAAGCCAGTGAGTATTCACCGCATAAGTTGATTCCGAACCATGAAAATCTTCCCAATAACCATTCTTAATGGTGTAGCCACCTGCCCGATGCTCCTGAAAAGCAAATCCGTAATTGAGCCCCACAAAGATATTGTCGTTATTGCCTCTTTCATCCACAGAGAAGAAATCATAAAGCATCCCGGCTTTAAGAAATGAGCCGTTACTTTCGTAGCTGTAGTTGCGTTTCTCCTCGTTATCTTCTGAAAAAACGAGATTCTCGAATCCCGCTTCACCGCGAAAAAACCAACCCGGCGACAAATTGATATGCGTTACTGCAGAAAAAGCAGATTTATCCGAATCGAAAAACCGGCTAACCGGACCCTCCAGGTTAATGCCCAGGGTGATGCCCTGAACCTGCTCTTCAAGATTGGCCTTAATTCCTTTTTCGGAATCCTGGCTTTTCAGAAAACCGGGAAACAAAAAGAGACTAGTAAATAAAAAGCTTAATATTTTCGGCTGATTCCCCATATTTTACAATTGGATAAGCTATAGCAACAGAGTCAATAAATGCATTGGAATATAAAATGGTATCTATGTCGAAGGTAAAGATATATCCGCAATCGCGGGAAATAAAGTCCAGCTCCTTCCTGTAAACAATAGAAAGCGTATCTTTCATGGTGGCTGACACGCCTACCACAAAGGTGGAAGTATCACTCTCAAAATCCAGGGGCATAAAAAACTCTGACAAGCTTTGGTCCCGATAAATACTGTCAATCCGGTTGATGCCCACCAATGAAACATTTTGCAAAGTACTGTCTTTATCCTCATCGGACCATGCAGAGTACAACCCTGCCTGCACCGCATTTTGATTAGAAAGACAGGCTTCCTCGCCCTGACAGCCAAAAATAAATACCAGAACAATAAAACCAATGGCCGGTAAACCTGTTAAAAACTTCATGTGCTTAATTTTTACTTTTCAGCACCACATCTATGGCACCTTTATCGCCGTACTGGGTCATTGTAAGCATCAAAAACCGTGCGCTTTTTTATCCCTGATGCAAAGGTAAAAAATTAAGTCGTTCTTTGAAGCGGATAAAAAGCGTTCGTTTTCGTACACCCGGCTGTTCATCTTCGTGCAAAACGCAAACAACAAAAACTTTTTTAAGCACCTCTTTGTTATCTAAACTAAAGGCTTTTATGCTTTTTGGCCTGTAAATTGATATTGTATCCCCTTTGAAAAAACAGATTTAACACCCTAAAAGTTTTAGCTAATTTCAGATTACAAAAATCCCTTTAGAAAAGAACCAAGCGAAGAGACACGATAACGCAAAAGTTATATTATCAAAGGCATGCAAACATCAACTCACGCTTTTCAAATTGCTTATTATCAAGCCCCTGTAAAACAAAAATTCGTAAAAAAAGCTTAAACGCAGAGACGCAATTACGCAAAGCTTTAATTACAAGCGAGTTGTATTTCTCCTGCCTGGCTTTGTAATGAATTAATTATCAGCGGTTTCAAAAGCTCAACGGAGTATTTCTTTTCGGGACACTAAAACATTCTGAAGCAATACTATCTTGCTTATAGAATATAAAGACCTAAGTGTGTTTCCCAAAGTGATGATTTTGTCAGAATCCAGTTGCAGAGAACCTTGAACCTGGTTTAACTTACTATAACCAAGGAACAAAAAACTGCATTGGCAAAAAAGAACCTTTGGGAACAGGCTCAGACCTTAACCATTAAAAACAACAACAAATATGAACAAAATGAAGAACACTTTTCTAATCCTTTTCGCACTGCTGCTCACAGGCAATCTGGCATTTGCCGGGCAGGGGAAAATTGAATTTACGGAGTATCAGCTTGACAATGGATTACATGTAATTCTGCATCAGGACAACTCAACCCCCATTGTGGCGGTATCGGTCATGTATCATGTGGGTTCGAAGAATGAACAACCCAACCGAACCGGTTTTGCGCACTTTTTCGAACACCTGATGTTTGAAGGAACCGAAAACATCCCTCGCGGAGAATATTCCAAATACGTGGAAAAATCAGGCGGAACACTGAATGCCAACACGACCGCAGATCGTACTTATTATTATGAAATTATGCCCTCGAATCAGCTGGAGATGGGTCTTTGGCTGGAATCGGAAAGAATGCTTCATGCCAAAGTGGACAGCATCGGCATTCAAACGCAAAAAGGCGTGGTGATCGAAGAGAAAAAGCAACGCTACGACAACACTCCTTACGGATCTCTCCTCGTGGAGACAATGAAGCGGGCATTTAAGGAACACCCTTATCGTTGGACCACCATCGGGGACCCGGATCACATCCTGGCGGCCAAAGATGAAGAATTTAAATCCTTTTACAACGAATTCTACGTACCCAATAATGCCGTTCTGGTAATTGCCGGTGATATCAATGTACAAGAAACCAAACAAAATGTTGAAAAATATTTTGGTTCCATTCCATCAGGCACAAAGGAAATCTACAGACCCGAAATTGTTGAGCCACCTCTTGGAGGTGAAGTTCGCGACACTGTTTTCGACAATATTCAGCTTCCTTTGCTGATTCATGCCTATCGGACACCAGCCATGAATACTCCTGATTTCTATGCTTTAGAAATGCTTAACACACTGCTTTCGGACGGACAAAGTTCCCGCCTGAATAAATCTCTGGTTGATGAGCAGCAGATTGCACTTCAGGTTAACTCGTTCCCTATCCCATTCCGCGACCCCAGCGTCAACATCGTGATGGCTTTCCCCAACATGGGCAATGACCTGAATGACCTGGAGGCTGCCATGGAGTTGGAAATCGAAGAAGTTAAAAACAACCTCATCAACGAAAAAGAATTTCAAAAACTGAAAAACCAAATAGAAAACGACTTTGTGAACAGCAATACCCAGATAGCCAGCAGGGCCAACAATCTGGCCCGATACCATACGTTCTTTGGCAACGCTGATTTGATTAATACAGAAATTGACAATTATCTAGCAGTAACCCGTGAAGACATACGACGCGTAGCAAATAAATACTTTACCGAAGACAACCGGGTGGTTTTGTACTATCTGCCCAAAAAACAACAATAACCTTATCAACAATGAGTGAAGGATTTCAATGAACACCATTTGAAACCAAAGCAATATTGAAAAAACTCAAAAATAAATTTCCAATGAAGCGAATATTCTCAATAACCATCTTATTAGCCCTGGTAACTGCTGTGAGCGGCCAACTTGACCGCTCAACACCACCAGAGCCCGGCCCGGCTCCCGAAGTTAAAATCGGCGACTATGAAAAATTTACACTTTCCAACGGTCTAACGGTAATTGTGGTGGAAAATAATAAAGTCCCTGCAGTGTCGTACTCACTTTCGCTGGACGTCACCCTTCCTGCCGAAGGAGAACTTGCCGGATACATCGACATAGCGGGCGGAATGCTTCGCAGCGGAACCGTCAATCGCTCCAAGGCAGAGATTGACGAAGCTGTTGATTTTATTGGTGCAACCCTGTCCACTCAGTCTAAAGAAATCTATGCTCGTTCTCTGTCCAAACACAGCGAGCCATTGCTGGAAATCATGTCGGACGTGCTGCTGAACCCTTCTTTTCCACAAGAAGAACTGGACAAACAAATAACCCAATACAAAACAGCAATTCAGGCCAATAAGGAGGAACCTTCCGCAATTGCGCAAAATGTAGCAGGAAGGCTGGTTTACGGCAAAACTGACCCTTACGGTGAAATTATGTCAGAAGAGACCCTTGGAAATATCAGCACTGAAAATCTAATCGACTATTACAATTCCTACTATAGGCCCAATACTGCTTATTTAGTGATAGTTGGAGACATTACCGTAAAGGAAGCAAAAAAACAGGCAAAAAAATATTTTGGCGCATGGGAAGAGGCTCCGGTTCCAAAAAATATTTTCCCTTATCCGGCTGGATTTAATGAGCCCAAAGTCGCTATTTCAAACAAAGATGGAGCGAATCAGTCCACCATTGTAGTAACTCACGATGTAAACCTCACCCCTGGGCATCCCGACAGTCCAAAAGCGCGTGTGATGAATGGTATTCTGGGAGGTGGCTCATTTAATGCCCGTCTTTTCCAGAATCTACGCGAAGACAAAGCCTATACCTACGGTGCTTATTCCAACCTGGAATCGGACGAACGAGTCGGTACTTTCACAGCAAGAGCTCAGGTTCGTACATCGGTGACCGACAGCGCTCTAACAGAGATTCTGAAAGAAATGGAACTCATGCGTACCGAACTGGTTTCTGATGAGGAATTGCAACTGGTTAAGAACGCTATCATCGGAAACTTTGGACGCAGCCTGGAAGACCCGCAAACAGTGGCTCGGTTTGCGCTGAACATTGAGCGCTACGATCTACCCAGAAACTATTACGAAAACTACCTCAAAAAAATTGAAGAAGTAACCAAAGAGGATGTTCGCGATGCGGCAATTAAGTATCTGAAACCGCACAACGCTGTAGTACTTGCCGTTGGTAACGCTTCAGAAATTGCCGGCAAGATGAAGTCTTTCAGCCCCTCACAAACAGTGACACAGTACGACTATTACGGGAAAGTTGTTGAAAAAAAGGCTGTGGGTGAAGATGTATCCGCAACCGAAGTTCTTGCCAAATACATCGAAGCAATCGGAGGCAAAAACAAAGTTACTGCTGTCAGCGACCTCGCAATAAGTATGGCTATGTCTTTACAGGGAATGGACATAAACATTGAAATTCTTCAAAAAAACCCCGGTAAATTTTACCAGGCAACATCCATGAACGGAAACGTTGTATCCATGCAGGTACTCAACGGCGACCAGGGAAAAATGAAAACACCCATGGGTGAGCAAAACCTGGAAGGAGAAACATTGAAACAACTGCAGGAAAGTGCCAGAATTTTTCCTGAGTTGAACTATTTGCAAGAGGGTGTTGAAATCAAACTCGACGGATTAGAAACTGTCAATGGTAAAGAAACCTACAAAATGATTGTTTCCAAACCATCAGGAACCTCTACCACAATATTTTTTGGCGTCAAAGACGGCCTTAAATACAAGGAAGTTTCGGAAACCCCTCAGGGTATAGTTTCCACTACTTATGACAACTACAGCAAGATTGACGGCATTCTGTTCCCTATGGTTCTGAAACAGGTTCTGGGTCCACAGTCGTTCGATATTGAAGTTACTGAAGTGGCTGTAAACAAAGGAATAGACGACAGCAAATTTGAAATAAACTGAACACCGAATGAAACGAGAATGGATCTTTTATAATTCAACCCTTCCACAAAAGGACTTGTATAAAGGAATCGCGAGTTCTATTCGACCAATAACCTCGACAAATTTTACAGGGATGAAACGAGCATGATATTTTTTAAGCATTATCTATGTTTAAAAAAATATTATGCGAGAGGGAAGCGGTTCAATTCATTCTCAAGATTTTAATTAGTTTTTTATCAGATAATTACAATATTTAGCACGGATGGATAATTCCTTTTCTATTTCCATTTTTTAACCGAAATGCCCGATGCAGAAATTTTCTGTATCGGGCATATTTCTTAAATGGAACGTGATGATATCTGAATAATTCCTTCCCGGAGCATAAGCACAACCCTGAAATACAGCTCACTGCTTTGATGTTTTTGGGATTGAAATCATCAGAAAATTTATATTTTTTCCAAAAAACACAATTCGTTCTTGACTAATATAAAAACAGTTTCTATATTTGACTGACCGGTCAGTCAAATATTAGATTTATGAAAGAATCCCAAACTAAAAAAGAAATAAAACGAAGTCTTATCCTGCAAAAGGCGCTTGAACTGTTTGCCACCAAAAGCTACCATTCGGCTACAACTGCTGAAATAGCCGCCGCAGCCGGTATTGCCAAAGGAACGCTCTTTAACTATTTCGAAAGCAAAGAGCACCTTTTACGCTCTCTGGTCTTCGAGACCCTAATGGAACTGGCAGATATGATAGACCCCAACCATGACGGCATCGTGACACGGGAAGAGTTCTATGGGGTCATTCACAAAAGCAGGGAATGGATTGTAAATAATCCTCAGTTTCTGAGTCTTTATTTCTCGATGATATCGCAACCCGGTGTATTTGACCGTTTCAAGGCCGAAATACTGGAACAATTGTCTCCATACATGGAAAAAATGGCAGCATTTTTTCAGAAAGAAGGATTTACGGATGCATATGCTGAAGTCCGCTTCTTCCTGGCCATGCTGGATGGAATCGGAATTCATTATGCCATGGATCCGGAAAACTTCCCCATTGACCAAATAGAAGGAAAAGTTATCAGTTACTATCAGGGAAAAATGAGCCGGAATATTAGCTCATAGCTCCTTGGTCTTTGTCTGAATTAAAAGAAATACACCTTAACGAGAAAAGCATGAACACACAGAAGAAAAACACCCGGCGAAAAATGGTTCTCCTTTTCACCCTTGGCTTTCTGTCCATATTTCCGGTCGGTGCCCAGGGTCAAACCGCAAAAGATATCGTTGAAAAAGCAGACAACTTACTGCGGGGAAAAAGCAACTATGCCGAAATGGAAATGCAGATTATTCGCCCTTCATGGTCACGAACTCTTCGTTTCAATGCCTGGGCCAAAGGAGATGATTTTTCATTGATTTTCATCACCTTTCCCCAGCGCGAAAAAGGCCAGCGTTTCCTGAAACGTGGTCGGGAAATGTGGAATTATGTGCCGGCCATCGACCGGATGATTAAAATTCCCCCCAGCATGATGATGCAGTCGTGGATGGGTTCTGACCTGACCAACGACGACCTGGTCAATGCCGCCTCTATCGTAAAAGACTATAACCACAAAATACTGCGCCAAGAAACGCTACGCGACCGGGAGTGCTACGTCATCGAAATGATTCCGCACGAAGAAGCCCCCGTGGTGTGGGGAAAAGTAATCACCTGGATTTCCACAACTGATTTTTTGAATCTCCGCAACGAGTACTATGATGAAGCCGGAGAATTGGTAAACGAGGAGATTCTGGATGAAATTGAAGATGTGGGCGACCGCACCATCCCTACCCGTTACACCGTGATACCGGCAAATGAGGAAGGACACAAAACCATCATGAAATTTGAGAAAATAAATTTTGGCGTAGAGATGGAAGAAAGTTTCTTTTCTATTCAGAATATGAAACGGATGCGGTAAGATAGCTCTTAGCTGTTAGCTCGTAGCTCGTAGCTCTTAGCTCTTAGGGTATAACCCAAATAAGAAACATAAGGCAACAAAAAAACACACCATGATCACCCAAACAACATCAGGCGGAATTAAAAGTATCGTTAAAATTGCCTGGCGTAATCTGTGGCGCAACAAGAAGCGGACACTGATTACTGTCTCCTCTATTTTTTTCGGAGTTATTTTTTCGGCCCTTATGGGATCTATGCAGGAGGGCTCCTACCAAAAGATGATTGAGAACGTGGCACGGTTCTATGCCGGACATGCCCAGATTCAGCAAAAGGACTACCCCGACAATCAATCCATCAACAACTCGTTTGTTCCGACCGATTCACTGATAGAAATATTAAAACAAACTGAAGGCATCGAAATGGTGGTTCCCCGGCTCGAGAGTTTTGCACTGGCCTCATCGGGCAACCAAACCGAAGGAGTAATGGTACTGGGTGTCAACCCGGATCAGGAAGACCAGATGACTGATTTATCCGATAAGGTGGTGGAAGGGACCTACTTCAATGGCCCGTCGCAACTGCTTGCAGGTAAGGAATTGGCTGAAAATCTAGGCATTTCGGCAGGCGATACGCTGGTCATGATTAGCCAGGGGCTTCACGGCGTTAGTGCATTTGGGAAATACCCGGTGACAGGGTTGTTCAGCCATCCCAATCCCGAACTTAACCGGCAACTGGTTTATTTGCCTCTTACTGAAGCAAGGTATTTCCTTCAGGCCTTCGACCATGTAACTTCGCTGGCATTAGTGGGAAATTCGCAAAAAGCCATCGATAAAGCAATCCCTGAGATAAAGCAAAATCTGAAACAAGACCTTGTGTTGCGTACCTGGCAGGAAATGTTTCCAGCCATTCTTCAGCAAATCGAAAGTGACCGGGCAACCGCCTTAATCATGAAACTCATTCTTTATCTGGTCATCGGGTTCGGTATCCTGGGCACTGTGGTAATGCTGATGGCCGAACGTCAGCATGAACTCAGTGTGATGGTTGCTGTGGGCATGTATCGCTCCAAACTGGCACTGATGCTACTGCTGGAAATACTCTGGATGGGAATCATGGGCGTGGTGGCCGGATTTATCGGTTCTCTTCCGGTTATTGGGTGGTTTGCCAGCCACCCTGTCCCCATCACAGGTCAGGCAGGCGAATGGATGAAAAACATCGGTTTTGAACCTTACATGTTTTTTGCCTGGGACGTAGGGGTTTTTCTGCAGCAAATGCTGGTAGTTTTTATACTTACCCTGTTCATTTCATTTTACCCTTTCGTGAGGGCTTTTAAAATCTCTCCGATAGTTGGACTAAGAAACTAAAATGATTTTCAACAACCCCGAATTCATTTATGAGGATTCCGGGAAAACAGCGAAACATTATGCTACTAAAAATTGCCTGGCGCAACATCTGGAGAAGTCCTGTCAGAAGCTGGATTATTATTGCCGCCCTCACGGCAGGCATGTTTGCGGGTATTTTTTCATCCACCTTCATGAACGGATGGATGAAACAACGACTTCGAGACGGCGTGGAGACCGAAACGGGACATCTTCAAGTATTCCGGGATGGTTACCAAAATTCACGTGAACTTTCATTGCTCCTAACTCCCGGTGAAATAAACAAAGTAAGCTCTCATCCGATGGTGGAAGCCGCTACAGAACGAATAATCGTGCAAGGGATGGCAGCATCTGCTGAAACAGCGCGAGGTATAAAAATATTAGGCATTGAACCCGAACTTGAGAAAAACGTCCTCAACCTTCATGAAAAGGTGCGGCTGGGTAGCTGGTTCGATTCCCCCTACTCAAAAGAGGCTGTAATAGGAGAAAAACTGGCCAGGCAGCTGAAAATCGACCTGCATTCAAGAATTATTCTTCGGTTCCAGGATATCGAAGGAACCCTTACCGGAGGGGCTTTCCGCGTGGCAGGAATTTTCCGCACCAGCAACACTGCATTTGACGGGACACATGTACTGGTTCGCCATTCAGATTTGGCTGAGCTAACCTCCATCCCATCCGGTAAAAGCCATGCAGTTGTTGTAAAACTGCAAAATGCAGAAGATGCCATGCAGGTAGCCCCCGAAATTGAAAAAAATCTGGAGGATACAGATGCCGTTCCCTGGAAAGAACTGAGTCCGGAACTGGGTTACATTACGGAATTGAGCAATACCTATATGTACATATTTGTTGTCATTATCCTGATGGCACTGGCTTTTGGCATTGTTAATACCATGCTTATGGCCGTACTGGAACGCACCCGGGAAATCGGAATGCTCATGTCGGTAGGAATGGCCCGCTCACGCATATTTATGATGATTGTGCTTGAAACGGTGATGCTTTGCACCACCGGAGGGCTCTTAGGTATAGGTTCAGGACTGTTTACTGTCTGGCGTCTGTCAAGCACAGGAATTGACTTATCCATCTGGGCAACAGGACTAACAGAAATGGGATTTGACCCAATTGTTTATCCTGAATGGGATGCTTCATTGGTTTTCAACATTGCAGGGATGGTTATCCTTTCAGGAATATTGGCATCGATCTATCCAGCCTTGAAAGCTTTGAAATTAAATCCGTCTGAAGCTGTTCGGGTTATTTGATTTAAGAATCATCCCGCGATTAGGTAAAATATTGCTTAACAACAAAAAAAACACCATGTCCATAATCAACATCAAGGATTTACACAAAACCTACAACAGCAGTCAGGTGCCGGTCCATGCCCTGAACGGAGTGAATTTGACTATTAATGAAGGAGAATTTACTGCCATTGTGGGTCCTTCCGGCTCAGGAAAAACAACCCTGCTCAATATTATTGGCGGACTCGACGACCCCAATAAAGGACAGGTCATAATTAATGATACAGAAATAAACCAATTGTCCAGAGGTGAAAAAATCGATTTCAGATTGCATAATATAGGCTTCATATTTCAGGCCTACAACCTGATTCCGGTTCTTACAGCCCGCGAGAACATTGAATTTATCCTTGAACTTCAAGGGGTTGCGAAATCAAAACGCAGGCAGCGTAGTAACGAACTTCTTGAAGCGGTAGGCATTCCCGAAAAAGCCGATATCCGGCCCAGACAGCTTTCTGGTGGACAACAGCAGCGCATCGCAGTGGCGCGGGCCCTGGCATCACGCCCCCGGTTCATCCTTGCCGATGAACCCACCGCAAACCTGGATTCTGCTTCAGCAGACAACCTTTTAACCATCATGGAAGAACTCAACAGAAGAGAAAAGACAACTTTTATATTTTCAACTCACGATGCCAGAGTTGTTCAAAAAGCCCGACGTGTAGTAACACTTGAAGATGGAATAATTAAGTCGGACGAAATAAGCCGATCGTAATATATTGGGTTGTTGAAAACCTGTATCGGTTTAATTTATCATTCCAAAAAAACAACAAATCAACTGATTATCAGAATATATTATAACGATTCCCAAAAATGAGGACCTATTTTCTGATTTTTGCATTGTTCATTTCCTGCCACATAAGCAGTCAGATGAAGGCTGACGGCTACCTGGGCGTTATGCCGGGTTGGTACCATCTGGAACAACTCGATCAAACCCTCCGCGAAACAACCATACACAACCGCATTAACCTGAGTTACGACTTTTCTTCCACATTTATTGGTGTCATTCAATTCAGGAACCGGCTTATTCACGGGGAAACGGTCAATAAAATTCCGGGTTATGCGGCCTTTATCGACAATGACCAGGGCCTACTGGACATGTCCTACAACATTGCCTCAGGCAATTCAGCGATTCTCAACATGACCATAGACAGACTCTGGTTTGACCTCTATCTGGGAAAACTGCAAGTCAGAGCCGGTCGGCAACGCATCAACTGGGGGCAGGCAATGGTATGGAATCCAAACGATATCTTTAATGCTTATTCGTTTTTTGACCTGGACTATCCCGAACGACCCGGGATTGACGGACTACGCCTGCAGCTTTTTACCGGACCGGCATCCCAGCTTGATGGGGTGTTTAAAATAGATTCCGATCATCGAAAAACAATGGCCATGCGGTTTCGCTTTAATGCCGGTCGGTACGACTGGCAGATTCTGGGCGGAAGGCTCAATGACAATGACTGGACAGCGGGACTGGGGTGGTCGGGCCATATCGGCAATGCAGGTTTCTACGGAGAGAGTACCTTCCTGATTCCTGACCATGGAGAAAAAACCCTTATTGCTTCCACCGGCCTGAATTATACTTTCAAAAACAGCTTGCTGTGGAGAAGTGAATTTTTGTATAGCAGTAACTTAAGTAACTCTATAAGTGGATTTAGTAATTTTATTACAGGACAAGCATCTATAAGAAATTTAAGTGTTACAAGATACAGCGTTTTCAGCTCCCTGCAATATCCTTTTACTCCCTTGTTTTCCGGGACACTGAATGCCATGCATTTTGCAGGAACCAACGGATGGTATGCCGGCCCCTCGCTGGAATATTCACTCCAACGAAACCTTTATCTGACAGCTTTCCTCAATTTATTTTTCAACAAGACAGTGCAGGGTGAGAACACAATGGATTACCTGGGAGCTGTTAGATTGAAGTGGTTTTTCTAAAGTGCTTTATGCGGTTTTCCTACCAGAGCTCTTGCAGCCTGACGAATCCCTTCCATATCGAAACCACAGTCGCGTGCCAACTCAGTCTGGGTTCCCTGGTCGATGAACTTATCCGGTATCCCCAAGCGCCTGATAATGGCTGAATATCCGTTCTCAGCCATAAATTCTATGACCGCAGATCCCATTCCCCCTACAATGGTTCCATCTTCTATTGTTATAATCTTCTGATATTTAATAAATATCTTATGAAGCAAAACTTCATCTAGAGGTTTCACAAATCGCATATCGCAATGCCCGGCAGAAATACCTTCCTCCTGAAGTTGATTTACGATCCGCTGAACTTTGGCACCGATGGGACCTATAGTTAAAAACACCAGGTCGCCTCCGGAAGAGAGCTCCCGTCCTGTGCCCACATCAATTTTTTCAAATGGTGTCTGCCAGTCAATATGCGTTCCGTTTCCACGAGGATATCGAATAGAAAAAGGCCCCATATCCGGTAACTGTGCGGTGTACATCAGATTTCGCAACTCCGCTTCATCCATCGGTGAAGAAACAACCATATTTGGAATGCAACGGAAATATGCCAAATCAAAAGCCCCGTGATGAGTAGGACCATCAGCCCCCACCAATCCTCCACGATCCAAACAAAATACCACATTCAGATTCTGCAATGCCACATCGTGAATAACCTGATCGTAGGCACGTTGCATAAATGTGGAATAAATATTACAAAAAGGAATCATCCCGGAAATGGCAAGACCTGCCGCGAAAGTTACTGCGTGCTGTTCCGCAATGCCTACATCAAAAGCACGATTGGGCATCTTCTCCATCATCAGATTCAGGCTGCATCCGGTCGGCATAGCAGGGGTAATGCCCACAATTTTTTCATTTCTTTCGGCAAGTTCAATGATACTGTGCCCAAATACATCCTGAAATTTAGGGGGTTTGGGTGTATTGGATGTTGTCTCCAGAAACCTGCCGGTGGTTTTATCAAATTTCCCTCCGGTAGCATGCCAGGCAGTTTGATTTTCCTCTGCAAGCTTAAACCCTTTTCCCTTTTTAGTAATAATATGAAGAACCTTAGGCCCCTTTATTTCCTTTAAATCTTTAAGTACATTAGCCAGCCGTTCCACATCGTGTCCGTCCACGGGACCGAAGTAACGCACATTTAATCCTTCAAAAATATTGGTCTGCCGAGTAAGCAGCGTTTTAATACTGTTGTTGATTTTAATAATCATATCGCGCGAACGTGGGCCGCCAATATTAAACTTCTGAAGTGCTTTAAAAACTTCCTTTCGGAGTTTATTGTAAGTATGACTTGTGGCAATATCAACCAGGTATTCACTAAACCCCCCGACATTGGGGTCGATGGCCATGTTATTGTCGTTGAGCACCACCAAGACATTGGCTTTGCTCGCGGCCAGGTTATTAAGTCCTTCGAAAGCCTGCCCCGCAGTCATGGCGCCGTCTCCAATAACAGCAACCGTCTGCCGGTCCTGCTCTCCCTTACGATTTGCCGCAACCGCCATTCCCAACGCTGCAGAAATAGAAGTAGAGGAATGCCCCACTCCAAAAGCATCGTACTCACTCTCAAAAATATTGGGAAATCCGCTAATTCCTTTGTATTTACGATTTGTATGGAAGCGATCCCGCCGTCCGGTAAGGATTTTATGCCCATAGGCCTGATGCCCCACATCCCAAATAATTTTGTCGGATGGAGTATTAAAAACATAGTGAAGCGCCACGGTAAGTTCCACGACTCCAAGACTGGCCCCAAAGTGACCGGGGTTGCACGAAACGGCATCAATAATGTAGTCGCGCAACTCTGAACAAACATGCATCAAGTCCTTCTGAGGAAGCTTGCGCAAATCTTCCGGTGAATCAATGTGTTTTAAAAATTCTTTAGCGGCCTCTTCCATTCCCTTGCTTCTGTTTTTCGGTTTTGATTTGGTTTTCTGATGCAAAGATAAAAGAATGTTAATATTTTAGATATGATATAAAGAGCAATCTCTAATTAGTTTCTGTCCATAAAGTACCACTTGCGTCCCCGAAGGATCGGGGCAGGCTGTTACGCTTGCCGCCAAAATACTCATTTACGATTAGTAAACTCCGTTTTTGGCGGCTTCGCAAGCCTAGCAATTGGCACTTTCTGACCAGAAACACCTCTAAGAACAAAATTTGCTTAATTTATGGACAGGCACTAATTTACAACATCTATCAGCAAAAATTTTTATTAGTTTTACGCAACAACAAGGAAGTAAAAATAATCATTTGTCGTTTTTTACGTTAAGGATAAAATTGGCAGTTGGTTTTTAGTTAGTGCGTATTAGCTCTTGTTAGTTAGACCACATAAGAAACATAAGTGAAAAAGAAGAATATAAACCATACAAGACACTTCTGCTAAATTGGATTTTTCAACAATATAGTGGCATTGCCAAAACGCTAACAAATGCAAAGTCATGGCATACAAAGATTATGGTTTACTAATCAATAGTACGTTAAAAAAAGCTTAAACACAGAGATGCCATGACGCAAAGCTTTTATTCTGGGAGGGTTGCGACATGCTTGTCTGGTTTTGTAATGGCTTAACTGAATGTTGTTAAATAATAGCATCAAATAAAAAATTTAAATTATGAGACCCTTAAAGCATTTTGGAATTATCCTTATTCTCGGCTCATTGCTTTATTCCTGTGTGCCACTTAACCAATTCAGAGAGTTGGAAGAGAGCAATCAACAACTGACCGACAAAGTGGAAGGTCTGACCAGTGACAAAGAACTGCTGGAAGGCCGCACAGAAGAGCTAAAAGAACTGGCCGACCGCCTGAAAAGCCAGGTGGCAGAACTGACTGCCGATACATTGCAGAAAGGCCGGGAAGCAAGGGCTTGCCGAGACGACCTAAGCAAACTTCGAAATGAATACGATGACTTACTTTCTCAGCTGCGTAACAAAACGGGAACCGCCGACTCTGAAGAACTGCTGGCATACCTGCGGAAACTTCAGGAAGACCTTCAGGCCAGGGAGGATGCACTCATTGCGGCCGAAAGAGACCTGACCTCCCGTAAAGCTGAACTTCAGAATGCCATGAGCGAATTGACCGCTGCGCAGGAACAGTTGGAAGCTCAAAACCGTCGCCTGATGGAACTGGAACAGGCCCTTGCCCGTAAAGACAGTGCCAGCAACGCTTTACGTCAGGCAATTGCGGATGCTCTTACCGGATTTGACCAAAGCCAGCTGAAAGTTCACATCAAAAACGGAAAGGTTTATGTTTCCATGGAAGAAAAACTGCTTTTCGGCTCCGGTAGTTACCAGGTGAGTACAGAAGGGGCATCCGCAATCAGACAAGTGGCCAATGTGCTGGGCGAAAAGAAAGACATCAACATAATGATTGAGGGGCATACCGACCCGGTTCCCTATCGCAGCGGAGTGCTGCTCGACAACTGGGATCTGAGTGTAAAACGCGCCACTTCAGTAACGCGCATTCTGCTCGAAAACAGTGAAGTGGACCCTTCAAGAGTGATTGCTGCAGGCCGGGGACCCCATGTTCCGCTGGTCACCAACGAAACAGCAGAAGGAAAACGCAAAAACAGACGTACGGAAATTATTCTCACACCACGATTAGACCAGATTTTAGACATTCTGGAGACAAACTAAATGACTTGCAGATAAAACCATCCTCTGTGGTACTCTGTGCTTCCTCTGCCATACCCTGTGAAAGAATTTCTTACACAGAGTTCCACAGAGAAATAAACTCACAGAGTATCACAGAGTTTATATTTTATCCCCACTCTTCCTTACACCTTTCAACTAACCGTTCCATATCAGCCACCACTCCAACCCACGACTTATAGAGTTTATTAAAGTACTTCCACATGTGGTTCCAAACCTCAGCAATTCAATACAACGCTAGGCTCTATCTAAAAAGCCTAAGCATTCCACGTCTCCTAAACCTGTTGAAGCTTGTATGCGGTTTCTTCCTGTCACGGATTGTTGGGAAACCGGTTTGCTTAGCCCATCCTTTCGCCTTATCATTGGAACCATCGGGGCACTGCCAGTTAAAATGCCCCGAATGCCCAACAGGAGCAGCCGTTCTATCCCGAAAAAAGGGGACTATGAATATTGAATTACTCAATAAAATAATCGGAGAAACAGAAAAATACACCTTTTATTTAAATCTTTACTTTCAGGGAGAACCCTTACTTCATCCACACATCGGGGAATTCATCGAAAAAGCCGCTGAGAATCGTATCTACACAACCATTAGCACCAATGCCCAACTTCTTGACGAGCAAATGTGCAGGAAACTGATCGCGTCCGGACTTTCGAGAATTGTCATATCACTCGACGGCTTTTCCCAAAAAATTTATGAGACATATCGTCGGGACGGAGATGTTGAGAAGGTAAAAAACGGCATTTTAATGCTGATTCATGCACGAAAAGAATTCGGAGCCTTTTCGCCCATCATAATTGTGCAAGTCCTCGCTTTCGACCACAACAAGCATGAAATTCCAGTCATCCGTAAATGGTGTAAAGAAGTCGGGGTGGACAAATTGGAAATAAAATCCGCACAAATAAATGAGTTTGGAGATGGAACCGTTCAGCCGGCACGGGAGAAATCACGTTACCAAACCTCATCAGTAAGAAAATATAAAGTACCAGGACACGCCTATAACCATTGCTGGCGTCAGTGGAGCAGTGCCGTCATTACGTGGAACGGGCTGATGGTTCCCTGCTGCTACGACAAAGATGCCCGACACATTTTGGGAAACTCCAATATTAGTACTTTCAGTGACATCTTAAAAAGTCATGAAAGTAATACATTTAAACAATCCATTTTATTCAACAGAAATAAAATTGGGATGTGCCGCAATTGCCCCGAAGGGAGAAAGTGGTTTTGGGGGTGACTAAAAAATTACATCAACCATTCCTTAAAGAAATACCAGGTAAATACCCCGGAAACAATCAGCTTCAAAACAACCCCCGTCAGAAAACCTATAAATGATCCGAAGGCAGCTTTAAAAGCCCTATTGGAATCGGCATGTGCGGCAATTTCACCCAGCAAGGCCCCCAGAAAAGGCCCCAGAATTATTCCTGCCGGTCCAAAAAACAGACCCACCGCAAGACCTATTGCGGCGCCCCATACGCCTGCTTTGGTGCCGCCAAATCGCCTGGCACCCCAAACCGGAACGACATAATCCAGCAGGGTGACAACGACAGCCGCACCTGCAGCAATCCATAAAAATCTGGTAGAAAAACTACCCCAGCTGGTCACTTGAAGCATCAGCAAAGCCAAAAAACTCAGTGGTGGTCCCGGCAAAACCGGTAACACACAGCCGATAAAACCTGCCAGTAGAAGGGAAATCCCTATTATAATTAGTATGATGTCCATAATAGATTAGCTGTTAGCTCGTGGCTCATGGCTCGTAGCTCATGGCTGTTAGCTCCTTAGAAATAACGGGATGTTAAAAATTTGGGGCGACCTCCAAAGTCTAATTCATCTTAAACAAATCAATTTCTCAAGTGCCTGATGTGTTAACCCACCATCCTCAGCTGCCAAGTTTAATCATATCCGGATAATCACTGTTGTAGTGCAATCCCCGACTCTCTTTACGTTGACGGGCCATTTTAATTATCAGGTATCCCACCTGGATAGAATTCCGCAATTCGCACAGGCGCTGGGAAACGGTGGAACGCTGATACAAATTTTCAGTCTCGTGATAGATAATCTCCAGTCTGTCGAGTGCCCGCTTCAGACGCAGATTGGAGCGCACAATACCCACATAATAGCTCATAATCTGCTCGATCTCTTTCTGACTTTGGGTAATCAGCACCATCTCCTCAGGGTGTGAAGTTCCCTCATCGTTCCACTCCGGGATGTCTTTGCAGAAAGAATACGTACCCACCTTTTCCGCTGCATCTTTGGCTGCGGCATCTGCATAAACAATCCCCTCCAGGAGAGAGTTGGAAGCAAGACGGTTAGCTCCATGCAGACCAGTACAACTACACTCCCCGGCGGCATATAGTCGTCCGATGGAAGTACGGGCTTTCTCATCAACTTTTATTCCGCCACATGAGAAATGGGCTGCGGGAACCACGGGAATGTATTCTTTAGCAATATCAATTCCAAGTGACAAACACTTTTCGTAGATAGCGGGATAATGGGCTTTTATCTCCTCTTTAGGTTTGTGAGTAACATCCAGATAAACATAGTCATCACCAGTGGTTTTCAATTCATTATCGATGGCACGAGCCACAATATCACGAGGGGCCAGACATTCACGCTCACCGTATTTGTGCATGAACTTTTTCCCGTCACGCCGCTTCAGAATACCTCCAAAAC
>NZ_JADQBH010000304.1 GCF_016278715.1 Marinilabilia sp.
CAATCAATGTAATACTGTCGCTCGTTCATGGTGCAGTTTATTTTTACTGCAATGCAATATAGATTTTCAAAAGAACGACGTATCTTTTCATCGGGAAGGCGTACGAGCCGATAAAACAATACAGGAAATTTTCTTTTAATTCAAGCACATGAATCTCTGAATTGAGCAGGAGTCAGCCCCACTATTTCCTTGAAGGCCCTATTGAAAGAAGATTTGGAATTGTAGCCTACAATCTCGGCAACCTCTTCTATCTTATATTTTAGTTTGTCCTTTCCCGAAAGAATTTGTTTTGCTTCTTCTATCCGAAAAGATGCAATCCAGTAAAAAAAATTCATCTCAAATTGCTCATTAATGACTTGTGAAACCCGATGGGGAGTTTCTCCAATTTTTTCGGCTACTGAAACGAGAGAAACAGCGTTGTGACAGTAATACTTTCCCGATTCCATTAAATCAAGAAGTTTCATCCGAATTTCATCTTTCTGATGATCGGAGAGATTTGATTTTCCATATTTACCTGCAACACTTTGCGTGGTATCAGAGAAAAAAGTGGAGCGACTGATAATCATAAAACTTGTAAAATACATCATCAGGGCAATGTAACTGGCAATAAAGAAGTCGCCCAAATCTCGTCCATAACGAATCTTTACAATCACAAAAATTATCAGAACAATTGAAAAATGAATGATTGAATTGCGATAAGAAGCCAAACTATGATTTCTGAAGGTAAAAAAAGAGATGTCTCGTTTCCTGTATTCTGCCGTTAATATTTTTACAGACAGAAAAAGGTAAATCAAAAAATGTATAAGGATTATCTCATTTAAATTCCTGCGGATAAAAAGCGGGTCCGCATTAAAAATGGAATAATTTCCCCCATCATACAGGGAAGGAAAATAACTAAACAAATAGGACTGAATGCGAAAATCCAGCGGTTGTAAAAAGTAGAATAGACTATAAACCAAATAAAAGCCAAAAAGAAGAAAATGCAACCACTCCTTTTTCCTTTGTTCCGGTCTCACTCCCGCTTGGATATAAAAGTAAAGAAGTGGTGCAACCACAAACACAAGCGGCTCAGAAAAATTATCAAGAAAAACCACCCGGCTCATCAGGCCTGTATAATTGAGAAGAATCTCCAATATAATGAATGAAAGAGCTAACACAAACAGACCCAAATAGCGATTTCGCTTTAGTTTACGGCTTTTCTTATTCAGCAAAAAAACACTGATAAAAAAACCTTGGAAAACACCGAGAAAAATCAATACCGCATATATTGTCACTTTAATTTCAACAATTTGCATGACGTGTCAATAAAATTATTTTAAAGAATAATTTCTTCATTCCTAAATATATTGTAATTTCACGAAGATAGAAAACTTAGCTATATCTCTGGTTGTGATGAAGTACACATTTCACAAAAAACATCTGGAGGCCTTTTTCTGGATACTTGCTGTAATCCTTTTGGCGGCAACCAATCCTGAAGGCTCAGGACACATGTCTTTATGCCCGTTAAAAAACCTGGGGTTTAGTTTTTGTCCGGGATGCGGACTGGGACATTCAATCTCCTGGCTTTTCAGGGGAGAATTTGCAACGTCCTTTCATTGTCATCCTTTTGGGATACCGGCTGTTGTCATCCTATTAACCAGAAGCTACAACTTACTTAAACGTGACATTCATCTGTCAGGAAAACTAATCTAAACACCAATGGAACGAATCTTTAAAATGATGCCCGAAGCCGAAATGGAAGAGGCTTACTTTCTGGACAACCTGCTTAAGGAAAAAAGCGATCAACAGGTAAAGGATTTTTTAATTGTTTACCGCTCACACCGACGCGACCCTCAAATGACCTTACTCACTGCCTTGATCGGTTTTTTGGGGATATCGGGAATTCACCGGTTTCTTTTAAACCAGATAGGGATGGGAATTCTTTACCTATTTACTGCCGGTTTGTGTTTTATCGGAACCATTGTTGACCTTGTAAACCACCGGAGTCTTACACTGGAATACAACCAAAAGAAAGCCCACGAGTTAATGCTCATGATGCGATGATGAAGTAAAAAAGGCTTCGGATATTATTTGCCGAAGCCTTTTTCTTATTTTTTCTCCAGTTTTCTCAAAAAGCTGCTCATTTCTTGTCTTCCCGCTTTTCCTACCGCCGACAATCCAACAGGCGGATATTTGGCAACACCTCCCTGCATTCGCTGAAACAGAATTAAATAAGACGTCAGACCTCCTGCACCAAAACGAATTTCATGGTGGTGAAAGTTCTGAAGAGGTATTTTAAATGCCTTAAAATTTCGACCAACAGGAAAAAGATTGTAATATTTCACCATCAATTCTTTATTATTCTCAACCTCAATACGAACGAAATGATATCCCCCCATGTAAAAAAACAGAGCTACCAATCCGATAATCCCTGCCAATACAAGTCTCATCCAAATAGGTGAATAAAAAATTTCGAAAAACGAAAGCGCAAAAAGAATGACCAGTCCGGCCCAAATCCCCGAAAAAATCATCAGGGCACGTGCAGATTGTTTCTGATTGGAAATCATAAAATAGTTATTTGAAGTTATATTCTGATGTCAGAGACTTTCTCCCACCTTTACGCTAAGAAGTTGTAATATAGCAAAATGACGGTTTAAAAAAATGCAATTTAGTTCTTAAACAACTTAAAATTCTGCGAATAACGTGCCTTTAATAACTTTTCAAGGACGTTTAAGGGCAACGGTACAAGTTTAAAGCGTCATGTTATTTCTGCACAATCCCCATACAAAGATAAAAGTTCGAACTCAATAAAAAACCTTATTTTTGCAGCAATTACTTAACTAAATATTAATCATGCAACCATTATCTTCAAAATCGGCGCCAGTGTCACTTTGTACCGACCCGGTAGCGGATCTGAATGAATTGATAAACAAAATATCTCCGGACAAGGTATTTCTGCTCACTGATGAACACACCTTCCTCCACTGTTTGCCCCTTATCCAGGGCGTTAAAGACATAAATAAAGAGCAAACCATCACCATCGCTGCCGGAGATAATTTTAAAAACACCGAGGCACTCGCTTCTGTTTGGCAATTATTATCTGAAAAAGGTGCATCCAGACATTCACTGCTCATCAATCTGGGCGGTGGAATGCCCTGCGATCTGGGTGGGTTTGCCGCAGCAACTTACAAGCGAGGAATTCCGTTTATCAATCTCCCCACCACTCTACTCTCCATGGTTGATGCCTCGGTGGGAGGCAAAACAGGGATCAATTTCAACGGATATAAGAATGAAATCGGAGCATTTTGCATTGCCGATATGGTTTTGATACACACGCAGTTTCTAAAAACACTGGATAGAGACAACCTACTTTCGGGTTATGCTGAGATGCTGAAACATGCCCTCATTGATTCACCTGAAACCCTTGAAAAGTTATTGGCCATTAAACCCGATGCCATTTCCGTTGAACTTCTGGCTGAGCTGGTGGCTGATTCTGTTATGGTAAAAGACCGTTATGTGGAGGCCGACCCACTGGAAAAAGGTATCCGCAAAGCACTTAACCTGGGGCATACCATTGGTCATGCCTTTGAAAGCCTGGCCATGAAAAAAAACCGACCGGCGCTTCATGGTTATGCTGTTGCCTGGGGTCTGATTCCGGAACTAAAACTGGCTGTTGCCAAAAAGCAGTTCTCTGAAAATATTACCAAAAAAACTGAGAACTACATCAACAACCTATACGGAAATCATGGCTTTTCTTCTGAGGATTTTGAGGACTTGTTTTCCCTGATGCAACACGACAAAAAAAACAGAGGAGACCGCATTAATTTTACACTTCTGAGCACCGTGGGAACTCCGGAAATTGACATTAATTGCAGCAAAGAAGAAATAAAATCAGCCATATTTGATTAATATCCCAATGTAGAATAACCCGGCCGTATGCAACCTGCTGAAAGGTCACGAACCAATAACAAAAATGACAAAAACAGACGTTACAGCCCCCAGAGAACTTAATAATATCCAAATCGAACTGCCATCCTCAAAAAGTATCAGCAACCGTCTGCTGATATTAAATGCACTTTCTTACAGTCCATATCCGGTAAAAAATTTATCCGACAGTGACGACACAAGAGCATTGGAGATTGCATTAACTTCCAATGCCCGCTTATTTAATGTGGGAGCCGCCGGAACAACCATGCGTTTCCTTACTGCCTTTCTCTCGCGCATCGTGGGCGAGTGGGTCATCACCGGTAGTAAACGAATGAAAGAGCGCCCCATCAGTGTTTTGGTGGATGCACTCCGAGAACTTGGTGCAAACATAGAATACACGGAAAAAGAAGGATACCCGCCACTAAAGATTTTTGGAAGTTCATTGCAGGGAAAAACGCTGGAATTACCAGGTAACGTCAGCAGCCAGTACATCTCTGCCCTTCTGATGATAGCCCCCACCGTTGCCGATGGTCTTTGCCTGAAGCTAAAAGGAGAAATAACCTCACGCCCATACATCAACCTCACACTCAAACTCATGGAGATGTTTGGCGTAAAATCTGAATGGACAAACGATACCATTATTGTTACTGAACAGGAGTTGAAACCGGTTGAGACCAAAGCCGAAGGAGACTGGAGTGCGGCTTCCTACTGGTTTCAGATGGTGGCATTGGCAAAAAGTGATGCTAGCGTGACTCTGAAGGGACTTGACAGATATAGTATGCAGGGAGATTCAGCAGTTGCCGGCCTGTTTAATCAATTGGGGGTAAAACATAACTTTTCAAAAAAAGGACTTCAACTCACCAAGTCGGGAGAGCTTACTAAACGGTTTAGTTACGACTTTACTGACCAACCCGACCTGGCACAAACATTTGCAGTGAC
Source organism: Marinilabilia sp. (assembly GCF_016278715.1). GTDB lineage: Bacteria > Bacteroidota > Bacteroidia > Bacteroidales > Marinilabiliaceae > Marinilabilia. Next base: position 4,846 of record NZ_JADQBH010000304.1, read on the forward strand.
CTGCGCTTGTCTTAATATACCATTTCACCTCACAGGACTGCATACCCTGAAGATAAAGGAGACAGACAGGATTAATGCCCTAATAGCTGAAGCACAAAAAATGGGATTTGTTTTTACTACCAATGATAAAGATGATTTAAAATGGGATGGCACTAAAAAGGAGGTAACCGCTCCTGTCGGCATCAGCACCTACCACGACCACCGAATGGCGATGGCTTTTGCCCCTGCTGCGCTCACCTGCGGAAACTTGGTCATTGAAAACCCGGAAGTAGTAAGCAAATCCTATCCCCGATATTGGGACGATTTGAAAAAAGCAGGCTTCTTAATTGAAGCAGTTTGCTAGAGAAATGCGGGTTTATCGAATAGAACATCGAAAAACCCGCATTAATTATGAACTACTATTCAGCGCTGAGCCTGATGGGACTCGCGTCGCGGATTTAAATATGAATAACCTCACCGTAAGCAGCTGCGGCAGCTTCCATAACGGCTTCAGACATGGTCGGGTGTGGATGAACTGTTTTGATAATTTCGTGGCCTGTGGTTTCAAGCTTACGAGCTGACACCAGTTCAGCAATCATCTCTGTAACATTGGCTCCGATCATGTGTGCCCCGAGTAGTTCACCATATTTGGCATCAAAAATCAACTTCACAAACCCCTCTTTATGACCAGCAGCACTTGCTTTTCCACTGGCTGAGAAAGGAAACTTACCCACTTTCAATTCATATCCGGCTTCTTTGGCAGCTTTCTCGGTCATTCCTACAGACGCAACTTCGGGGGAAGTATAAGTACATCCAGGAATATTTCCATAATTAAGTGGCTCTACATCCATCCCGGAAATTTTCTCCACACAAATAATCCCTTCGGCAGAAGCAGTGTGTGCCAAAGCTTGCCCGGGAACAATATCACCAATGGCATAAACCCCCTCAGCGGTAGTGCGATAAAATTCGTCCACTTTCACACGCCCCTTTTCAACTTCCACTCCGGCCTCTTCCAGACCAATATCTTCAATATTTGGAGCTATTCCGACAGCAGAAAGCACAATATCTGCTTCTATATTCTCTTCTCCTTTTTTAGTTTTCACGGTAACTTTCACCTTTTTGCCGGAAGTATCGACCTTGGTAACCTCGCTACTGGTCATTACTTTAATACCGGCTTTCTTGAAAGAGCGACCCAACTGCTTGGAAACCTCTTCATCTTCCAGAGGCACCACATTATCCAGATACTCCACCAAAGTAACCTTGGTTCCGACAGAGTTGTAGAAATAAGCAAACTCACTCCCGATAGCACCCGAACCAACAACTACCATCGATTCAGGTTGTTTTTCGAGTGTAAGGGCTTTACGGTAACCGATAATTTTCTTGCCGTCTTGTGGCAGATTAGGCAACTCACGACTACGGGCACCTGTAGCCAAAAGAATATTCTTAGCTTCCACCGTTTCTTTTTTGCCATCGCTTTTAGTAACCTCAACTTTCTTGTCTTTTGTAAGCTTTCCCGTACCCTGAATGACTTCAATTTTATTTTTCTTAAAAAGAAACTGAATACCGTTACTCATGCCTCCTGCAACTTCGCGGCTTCTCTTTATCATGGCCGAAAAATCGACCGAAGCTTTTCCTTCAATATTGATCCCATAATCCTGAGCATGGTTCAAATACTCAAACACCTGGGCGCTTTTAAGTAAGGACTTAGTCGGGATACAGCCCCAGTTTAAACATACACCTCCCAATTCGGCTTTTTCAACCACACCTACTTTCATTCCAAGTTGAGAAGCCCTGATAGCGGCCACATAGCCACCCGGGCCACTTCCTATAACAACGAGATCGTAACTCATAATTTTATATTACTTTATAAATATAACAATGTGATTTATTTCCATTTTTATAATCAAACATAGGGATGCGAATAAAATCAGATGACTTTTATGAATGAAGTCATTTTTGTTTTAACGATTTTATAATGCTGCCAATAGTGGGCAATTTACTGAATTTTCAAGTTCTTTAAAGTGCCAAAGAACAAGTATATGACGACAAGTTACCTCAGCACAACCCCATAGTTTAGAATAAACAATCGATTTGAATCTTTGTTGAATTTGGGCCAATATTATAAAAAGAAAGCCGGTCTTCACAATGAAAACCGGCTTTTTTAAGAGGTCTTGACTCGGACCTATAAAAGTTCTTCAAGTTTAGTCTGCAACTGTTCTCCTCTGAGATTCTTTCCAATAATAACCCCTTCTTTGTCGAGCAACAGCGTAAAAGGAATCGACTTAACGCCATAAATATTGGCAACATCCCCTTGAGGGTCATGCAGCAAAGTCCAGGTCATATTGTCTTCTTCAACAGCTTTCAACCAGGGTTCAGCAGTTTTATCAATAGAAACACCTACAATTTCAAAGTTTTCGCCTCCGAACTTCTCGTATGCTTTGACCATATTGGGGCTTTCCTGACGGCAAGGACTGCACCATGATGCCCAAAAATCAAGGAATACATATTTTCCCTGAAAGCTTTCAAGACTAACTTCATTTCCGTCTTTATCGGTAAGCGTAAAGGCAGGAGCCTTTTTCCCTTCTTCGATAGCACCTTCAGCAGCTTTTTGTTTCTGCATAGGCTCCAGCATTCCTTCAATTTCAAGAACATAGGGATGTCCCGGATTACTTTCTTTCAACGAGGCAACCAGTTCTTCAAGTTCGGTAAGTTCCATTGAACCTGCCATATTCATGGCCAGAAAAGCACCAACCACATTATCGGTGTTTGCCATCACAAAATCACGGTAATATTGCTGTTGCTCCTGCATTATCCCCTGATATTCGGCAGCAAGCTGCTGCATTTTTTCCTGGTCGCCACTCTGGCGGGCCGCCATAAATTCCTGCTGAAGACTTTGTGCACGGTCATTAGCAGGAACACTGTCATTAAACGCCTTAAAGATGTCGTTAACTTCAGATCCTGAAACCTCTGCATCCTGCATGTTTTCAACATCAGCATTTATTTTGATATTCGCATTCTCAAGGAAAAAAGCAACAGGAACCTGATTGTCATCAATATAAATCAAATGTAATTCGGGATACTCAACAGAACCGGTAAAGGTAAATGCTCCATCCACAATTTCTGCAGTATCAATAGCTGCCGGGCCTTGAGCTTCAATTTTCTGCAAAACAGCCTGTCCTTCGGATACGCCTTCTACAGTCCCACTCACCTTATATTGGTCAGTTTTGCCACAAGATACCAAAACAACAAGGCCTGTCAATAATAAAAAACCAATCTTTCTCATAAAATAATCATTATAGTTTATCAAAATATTTATTCAATAATTCACGCGCTGCATTAAACGAACTGGTTTCGGCATTGAGAACCTTTTGTTCGTAATGTTTCAGTTCACCTTTAATGTCGGGATGTTGATAAAAATTATTTTTTAACTGTTCGTTAATACTTTCAAACATCCAGTATTTTGCCTGCTCCCGGCGATTGTTTTTAAAAAAACCGTTTTCACGGGTCATTTCTATATATTCCAAAATCATTGTCCACACATCATCCACTCCCTCATCCAAAAGGGAGGAACAGATTTCAACCCGGGGCGTCCATCCCGATTGTGTGGGCGGGAATAGGTGCAACGCATTGCGGTATTCGGTCCGGGCCATTTTGGCTTTCTGTATATTCTGTCCATCCGCTTTATTTATGGCAATGGCATCAGCCATCTCCATAATGCCTCTTTTAATTCCCTGCAGTTCATCACCTGCTCCGGCAAGCATCAACAGCAAAAAGAAATCAACCATGGAATGAACAGCAGTTTCTGACTGTCCCACGCCCACTGTTTCAATAAAAACAGTATCGAAACCAGCTGCCTCACAAAGGATTATCGACTCTCTGGTTTTTCGGGCAACTCCCCCCAGCGAACCGGCAGAGGGAGAAGGACGAATGTACGCATTTTTTTCGGCCGACAAATTCTCCATACGTGTTTTATCTCCCAAAATACTCCCGCGAGATCGCTCACTACTAGGGTCTATCGCCAGAACGGCAAGTTTTCCTCCCCTTTTCAAAATATGCATCCCCAGAGCCTCAATAAAAGTACTTTTCCCGGCACCGGGAACACCTGTTATCCCAATCCGAACGGATTTTCCGGAATAAGGCACACATTTTTCAATAATTTGCTGGGCCATAGCCTGATGCTCGGGCTTACTACTTTCAATCATAGTAACGGCCCTGCTCAGTACAGTCACGTTGCCTTCCAGGATACCCTCCACGTACTGGCCAAGCGTCAATTTAGATCGTTTCCGGTCTAAAAATCGTTTTGCAGCGTCAGGGTTCACAGAAGGCAGACTTTCCACCCCTTTATTTACATTCAGCCCCTTAAAGGCAGGGTCATTTTCCACATGTTTGTGTCCGTCCCAAACATCCATTCTCCAATATTTAAGTTCTTTCTTCTACAAATCAGGATTATTCCTGATTATTTCACAACAGTCCCTGTCAAACGAAGCAACATAGTGCTTTTCTTGGGGTCATTGGAATAAATAGTTACTGATTTATTTTGTCTGCCACTCATTCCCCTGGAGTTAAACTCGGCAACAATATTGGTGCTTTCACCCGGGGCAATGACCATTTTGTCGGGCTGAATTGCGGTACAGCCACAAGATGCACGAACTTTTCTCAACACCAAATTGGATTTACCTGAGTTGGTAAGCACAAAACTATGAGATACTTTCTCACCTTGCTTCAATTCACCAAAATCAAAAACCCGATCTTCAATATTAATAACAGGAGCCTTGGCCATCTGTTCATCCGTCCACTTGGAATAATCTTCCTCAATGGTAGCACTCACACTCAACCGATTGCCACGATTGGTGTCATCATTAATTTTTAAATAAACCTGGTCAACCACAAAACCCCAGTCCTCTTTTTTCCCTGCGTCATAAACTGCGGTAATTACACCTTTTTGGCCTGGAGCCACGACTTCGGGTTTTACAGATATTTGAAGATGTTCCGGTACCTTGTCAAAGGTAATAGACACTTTATCATCAGAGGTATTGATAAATTCAAGCTCTTCAGTTTTCACCTCTTGCGGAGCCACGCGAGTAAATGAAAGATGAGATGTTTTTAACCTGACCGGGCCCATCTCTCTGGGATAAATATCTTCCATTGTTTTTTCCTTTGGAAGAACTTTACCGGTGATACGAAGAACCTTGGTCGGTTCATCCGCATTGGTGGTAACAATTACTGATTTATTAAAATTCCCGGGTCTGTTTCTGGGGTCAAAAGTAGCCTTGATAAAACCTTCTTTTCCGGGTTGTATGGGTTGACGGGTCCAGTCAGGACTGGTACATCCGCAGGAAGCACGAACCGTATGTACAATCAGCGGTTGCCCTCCACTATTGGTAAAACTAAAAGTATGGGTCACTGTTCCTCCATCCTCTTTGACCTCCCCGAAATCATAAATTTCTTCTTCGAAAGAAATTGCAGATTTTGATTGTTGTGCCTGCAAACCAAATCCAATGCCCAGAAGAGCAATAAACAATAGTATTTTATTCATCATTGTGTTTTTGTTTTAACGATTTTATGAGGAACAGCTGATTCATTCTGCAATAATCAACAGATGTTCTCTCTTTACATTCTTACAAAGCTAATAATATTTTTAATTTCGTAAACTTCCCCAAAACCATGCCAACTTCCAAAAAACACTCACCTAATTTCACAATAGACTGTTAGATTTTTAGATAAATCGTATAATATTTAATATCTGCATTTTAACAAAAACAACTTTTAGGAATAAATGACTGATTCAGAGGTTTTTGCAAAAACTCAACGAACTATTAATTTCAAAAATATCCTGTTTTTCCTTTATCAGCTGAAACTACTACATTTGCAATATCCGAACTTCTTCAAGTTCCCGGCACATCAAACCTCATTAATAGCCTGATACAACATCTGAAAAATTAAATATGGAAACCTTAAAGCAATTGATACAATCCCTTTCAACGGGAAAGATGGAAAAAATCATCCAGCACCGGCGCCACATTCATCAGCATCCCGAGCTTTCATTCGAAGAACATGAAACATCTGCCTATGTGGCTGCTGAACTAAAAAAAATTGGCATTCCTTTTAAGCAGGGAATTGCCGGAACTGGAATCATTGCCACCATCGAAGGAAGCGGAAAAGGCAAAACAGTAGCTTTACGTGCCGATATGGATGCCCTCCCCATCCAGGAGGAAACTTCATTGCCATTTTCTTCCGTAAACAAAGGCGTTATGCATGCATGTGGTCATGACGTCCACACCTCAGCGTTGCTGGGAGCGGCTGAAATACTAAAACAGTTAAAAGACCAATGGAAAGGGACGGTTTTACTTATTTTTCAACCAGGTGAAGAGAAATTCCCCGGAGGAGCCAGTCTGATGTTAAAAGAAGGGGCGCTGGACCATCCCAAACCCGACCTGGTAATCGGACAACACGTTCTGCCTGATATGCCCACCGGCCACGTTGGATTCAAACCCGGTATGTACATGGCTTCGGGTGACGAAGTTTATCTCACTATAAAAGGTAAAGGCGGACATGCAGCTCTGCCACATACTCTTAACGATACAATTTTAATTGCATCCAATGTCATTGTGGCTCTTCAGCAAGTTGTTTCACGCATAGTTCCGGCAAATATACCGACAGTGCTTTCCTTCGGAAGAATTGAAGGATTAGGAGCTACCAATATTATTCCCGAAAAAGTGGAAATTGCTGGAACCCTGCGCACCATGAACGAAGAGTGGAGAATCATCATTCAGGAAAAAATCAAAGAAATAGCCGAAGGAACAGCTAAAGCCATGGGGGCAGAGTGCAAGGTGGATATTAAACATGGTTACCCGGTGGTTTACAATCATGAGCAAACTACCAAAGACGCAATTAATTTCGCCCGTGATTTTTTGAATCCGGAACAAGTTGAAGAGATGGATATCCGTATGACTGCAGAAGATTTTGGTTATTACACGCATCAGTTTCCATCTGTTTTTTACCGTTTTGGGGTAGGCCGAAAAGACGGACAAACGGGGGCCCTCCACACTGCCCAACTCAACATTGACGAGGACAGTCTGGAAACAGCAACCGGGATGCTGGCCTGGCTCGCCATTCGCTTTCTGAACCAATAACCATAGATTTTTTAGAGCAATAATCCGTTAAAAAAGGCTTAAAGACAGAGACACAAAGTTCTCACCACCACAGAGTTGAGACAAATGGTCATTAATATATAAATGACTTTTTATCAAGCTTTTGCAAAAGCATGGCAGGATATAATAGAAGAAAAAAAAATTCCAAAAGGGATTTCATCCCCTAAACGCAGACTTGCTTTTTTGGTAAAAAGAGATCAAGACTTGCTGTAAATTGTAGATATTTATTTTTATCAGGTTTACAGTTAAATGATTTTTCTCCAGTCAATAGTGACTTTGAATGCTCTTTTTTTTAACTTTGTATGTTATATAACATGATTTCAGGGCAAGGATTGCTCTTTAGAAATTTAGAAAAAAGATTATAATAAATTTTATTTCGCTATTTATCTGCGCATTAGCAAGAATAAATCAGTTTAATAAAATAATTTTTCCTCAACACAACACAAAGCCTTAACCAACTACTGAGTAACAAATTGACAGGCATATTGACAGGCATATTGAATACAGACTGGCACAAGCACCCCCCAACACACCAGTTCTGAATTTCTTTACCGCCTTATCTTAAAACCGTATAGCAGAAACCGAATAAGGTTTTTAAAAGAATACACATTTTAAAATGGGCTATAAAAAAGGGACATTACAGGAACCAACCATAAAAGATATTCCTCAACTATACGACATTCTGACACCCGAGGAAAAAGAATATCTTCAGGCCAATCATACGACCATCCGTTATCGAAAAAACCAGATTATTTATCAGGAAGGGGAAAAGCCCACCGGGTTGCTTTGCATTGGCTCGGGGAAAGTAAAAATCTACAAGGAGGGAATGACCGGCAGGGAACATATTGTCCGAATGGCCAGTGGGCCCGGTTTCATCGGATACCGAGCCCTGTTTGCCGACGAGCAACACATTGCATCTGCTGTAGTGTTTGAGCCATGCGTAATTTTTCACATAGCGCGCGATGTAATCATGGAGCTGATGAAATCCAACAACGCTCTGTGTATGAACATCATCAAATCCTTTGCTACCGAACTGGGGTTTGCCCGATTCCGGACAGTTTCGCTGACCCAAAAACACATCCGGGGAAGACTGGCTGAAAGCATTTTAGTACTGCGCGACATTTACGGATACGAGGAAGATGGCGTCACCCTCAGCATTTACCTTTCGCGCGAAGATATGGCCAACTTTTCAAACATGACAGCATCCAATGCCATTCGAACACTGACTGCATTTGTGAAAGAAAAAGTGCTGACTGTTGACGGTCGCATCATCAGAGTTCTGGACGAACAGAAGCTTGAGCGGATTTCCAGACTTGGATGAATGCAATTAACAATGACCAATTAGAATTGACTAAGGAATGCATATTTTAACCGCAAAAAGGCAGAAAATCACTCTTTAAAATAGACACGGGTAACCCTCCTGGAGATACTGGTTAGAATCTCATACGGTATGGTATCCAGTTGTTTTGCCATATTGGTGAGCGGATAATCATCCCCAAAGACAATTACCTCATCTCCTTCTTCTGCCTGTATATCCGTTAAATCTACCATGCACATATCCATACAAATATTGCCCACAATGGGAGCCAGCCGGCCGTTGATCATCATTTTACCACAACCATTACTCAAATGGCGATTCAGTCCGTCGGCATACCCAATTGGAACCACACCAATCAGGCCATCACGCTTTAACATTCCGGAACGGTTGTATCCCACTGTCTCAAATCCAGCCACCCGTTTAATTTGAGATACGTACGACTTCAGGGTGACTACATTTCTCAGGTCGTCAATTTGCCCAGGCCCGAAACCGTAAAGCCCAATACCCAGACGAGCCATATCGAAGCGAGCCTCAGGGAAACGCTCAATCCCTGCACTGTTCAAAATATGCATACAGAAATCGGTATCCAACTCTCTCTTTAATCGTTTACAAACAATCTCAAACTTTTTTATCTGCTGGCGGGTAAAAGCATCATGAGCCTCATCATCGCTACCGGCGAGATGGGAAAAAACTGATTTTATTTTCAAAGAGGGCATTCTTTCCAACCGGGCCACCAACTCACCAACTTCATGTTCCAAAAACCCCATTCGGTTCATGCCTGTATCCACCTTAATATGGATGGGAATAACCTCCGATGCCTCTGCACACACTACAGAATTAAAAGCTTCCAATACCTTAAAGCTGTATATCTCAGGTTCCAGATTAAAATCCAGCATCTGCAAAAAGCTTTTCTCCTCAGGATTCATTACAATAATTGGAGTTGCAATTCCTGCACGACGAAGTTCAACACCTTCATCAGCGAAAGCCACTCCCAGATAATCCACATTCTGGTATTGAAGAGCTGCAGCAATTTCGTAGGAGCCACTTCCATAGGAGAAAGCCTTTACCATGGCCAGCAATTTGGTATCGGGTCCCAGCATACTCCGGAAACGGTTGAGATTGTGCACCAAAGCATCCAGATTAATTTCCATAACCGTGGCGTGTCTTTGCAACTCCAAACGCTCAACAATGCGCTCGAAACTATACTTCCTGGAACCTTTCACAAGAATGGCTTCATCTCTGAAATGAAAAGTGGAAAGAGCTTCCAGCATCTCTTCAGTGGTTTCGAAAAATGAGGATGGGACGTGAAAATGCGCAGCATAACGCACCATAGCCGGGCCTACACCTACAAAACGGTCAATTTGTTTTTCATTGATCAAGGCAGCAACAAGGGGATACAAATCACGATCGGGCATCCCCGTCTGCAGAAGATCGGAAAGTATCACAGTACGAGTCACACCTTTCTTGCGGCTTTGCTGAACCAGAAAATCAAGAGCTACTTCCAGGGATGTAAAATCGGCATTGTAAGTGTCATTAATAACCAGGTTATTATTGATCCCCACTTTTTGCTCCATCCGCATAGCCACCGGAACAAGCCCGCCGATCTTTTCAACAATCTGCCCGGGCGAATAACCCCGGTAAAGCATAAACAGAACCACCGGTAAAGTATTTTCCACACTGACCTGATCGGTATATGGGATAACCACCTCAAAGATATCGATCCCCCACCTCAGCATCAGGTGCTTTCGTTCGTTCACTTCATCCTCGCTCAGCAATTGCAGTGTAGCTTTATCTGCACGCCCCCAGGTCAACAACTCTTTCTCCGGAAACCTTTTGCCCATCGTTTCATCAACCAATGCCTGATCGCAATCATATAAAATAGTGGAAGCATCTTTAAACAACACCAGTTTTTCTTCAAGCTTTTCTTTAAGCGAAGAGAAATTTTCCTGATGTGCCGGTCCTATCGTAGTAAAAAGGCCGATGGTAGGCTGAATGATTTTCTGCAAATAATCCATCTCCCCAGGAAGCGAAATTCCCGCTTCAAAAATCCCCAATTCGGAAGTTTCATTGAGATGCCAGACAGAGACAGGCACACCAATCTGGCTATTGTAACTTCGCGGCGACCGGGCAATGAACACATCGCTGCCCATCATCTGGGTAATCCACTCTTTCACAATGGTTTTACCATTGCTGCCGGTGATTCCCAAAACAGGAATTTGAAATCGCGAACGATGCCAGGCCCCAATATTCTGAAGTGCCCGAACAGGGTTATCTACCTCAATCCAATTGGCCTTTGAAGCAACATCCTCAGGGATTCTGCCTTTTTTAACCACAAAATTCAATACCCCCTTACCCACGAGTTGTTGTAGAAACTGATGACCATCGTGCTTATTGCCTTGCAAGGCAAAGAAAAGACTTTCCGAAGCATCGTAAACTGAGCGACTATCGATCAGTAAACGGGCAACCAGAGAATCATTGTTTTTAGTTAAATGGCCTTGGCAGGCTTCGGTAAGTTGTTCGGGAGCGTACGTAATCATTTTTTGAAGTATTTATGATAACAGGCGCGACAAACAGCTTCGTAATTACCCGATGCACCCAGTTCCACGAGCTTGTCGCTTTGTGATTTTCGAAGAGAATACTGAGCCAAATCACCACAGCGCATACAAATAGCATGTACTTTGGTCACATACTCAGCCGAGGCCATCAATGCAGGCATGGGACCAAAGGGAATTCCTTTAAAATCCATATCCAGACCGGCAACAATAACCCGAATTCCCTGTCCTGCAAGTTGATTACAGACATTTACCAGGTTGTGGTCGAAAAACTGGGCCTCGTCAATGCCCACAACCTCAACATTACTGCTGAGCAGCAAAATATTCCCGGAACTCTCTACCGGCGTAGATCGAATACTATTGGAATCATGAGAAACCACTTCATCCTCACTGAAACGATTATCCACCATTGGTTTAAAAATCTCTACCCGCTGACGGGCAATTCCGGCGCGACGAAGCCGCCGCAGCAACTCTTCCGTTTTTCCGGAGAACATTGAGCCCGCAATAACTTCAATCCAACCGCGTTTTTCGGACTTATCAACCTTATTTTCAAGAAACATTTAAAGAATAATTTATTTTCGCACTGCAATCACTACATTTGCAAATGTAACAAAAATGGGCCTCAAGCTATTATGGAAAAAGATGCTCTTCTCGAAATAATTATCCACGACCTGAAAGAGGTGGAGATTATGGCAGAAAATGCCAAAGGAGAAAGACAACTCTCGAAAGCTTATTTTAAGCTGACACGAAACAGAATCAAGAGTATTCTGGAAGAAATAGAGATGTTGGAAGAACTTTCTCTTCCCGATAACAACGAATCACAATCAGGAAAAAGTGTTGACCCGGAAAAACCAACTACTAATCCGGAAATTGACCATGGAAAAGAGGCAATCGAGAGCAACAGCACTCCAACCTCTGCAGCAACTGAAGAGCCGGTTCAAGAAAACTTTTCGGAAGAAGGACCTGTTATCGAAGAAAAAGATGCGCATGTAGCTGAAAATTCCAGTGCCAACCAACTGCCTCAAAAAACACCGGAGGCTGAAAATCTTAAAGAAAAAATTCCGGCAAAAGAAAAACATAAAGAAGCTACTCAGGAACCAAAAACAGCATATCAGGAGGAAAAGAAAAAAGAGAGCAAGGTACTGGGAGAAAAGCTGAAAAAAGAACAAGCCTCTTTTAACGAGCAAATAGGCAAACACCAGAAAACCAATACCCCAAAACACTCCTTCAGCACTCCTCCCATAGCCGATCTGAAAAAGGCAATGGGCATTAATGACCGTTTCTTTTTTCAAAGAGAACTGTTTAATGGAAGTGCTGATGTTATGAATCAAACACTTGAACAACTCAATCAGATGCAAGGCATCAATGAAGCCCAAAATTTCCTGTTGGCTAACTTCAACTGGGATCCTGAAAATGAAGCAGTACTAAGTTTTATGGAACTGGTGGAGCGCCGATATTATTAAATCGCTATGAGTAAACTTTATGTTATTCCCACCCCCATTGGAAACCTGGAAGACATTACTTTCAGAGCAGTCAGGATTCTTAAAGAAGTGGATTTTATTCTGGCCGAGGATACACGAACATCTGGCAAACTTCTGAAGCACCTGGATATTGCCACAAAAATGTATGCCCATCATAAGTTCAATGAGCATGCTTCGGTTGAGAAAGTAATTTCCCGCCTTTTAGGAGGCGAATCAGCGGCCCTTATTTCAGATGCAGGAACACCTGCCATTTCAGACCCCGGATATTTAGTAGTCCGGAGTTGCATTGATGCAGGCATAACAGTAGAGTGCCTGCCAGGGCCCACAGCCTTTGTGCCGGCGCTGGTAACCGCAGGATTACCCAATGACAAGTTCTGTTTCGAAGGATTTCTCCCGGTCAAGAAAGGAAGAAAAACCCGGATGGAATTTCTCCGAAATGAACAAAGAACTATGGTTTTTTATGAATCGCCACACAGGCTGATAAAAACCCTGGGACAATTTTCCGAAAACTTTGGGAACGACCGTCAGGCTGCTGTTTGCCGAGAAATCAGCAAGATTTACGAAGAAACTGTAAGGGGAAGCTTACAGGAACTGACCAGCCACTTTTCCGAGCATCCTCCCAAAGGAGAAATTGTTTTAATTGTCAACGGCAAAAAAGATTAATAACTTTGATCAGGAATTCTATTAATCAATAGATAGTTAGATTTTTAGACAAAAATGTAAGATGCTTCGTAAAATCTTGATATACTGGATTTTAACGAACAAACCCCTTTGAGTACAAACAATTGGCTTGCAGCACATTGCAGAAGTTTAACGGAATATTGATTAATAACATACAATAAAAAACGCTTGCAAAACGTCTTATACCGGGAATTACAGCAATTTTTTAACAACTTAAACCAAAAAAAATGAAACGGGCATTAGTAATATTATTTGCAGTGGCATTTCTTTGGCAATGTCAAAGTGGCCCCAGTCGCACCGAATTGAAACAACAAAACGACTCTCTGGCCCGGGCAACAGCCATGAAGGACAGCCAAATGAACCAGATGGTGAACACCATTGGGGACATTGAACCGACTCTTCGGGTGATAAAAGAGAAGGAACAAATTATTGCTTTGAAAGCTCGTCAGGGGGAAACCTCAGGGGAGTCGGCCGAACAGATCAATGAAGATATCAGACTTATTTACGACCTTATGGTTCAGAATAAGGAGCGCATTGAATCGCTGGAGCAACAGCTTAAACAATCGGGCATTGAAACCGGCCGTCTCAACAAGCTCGTGGCCAATCTGAATGATGAATTACGTCAAAAAAATGTGGAGATAAAACAACTCAACGACCTGTTGAAGGAAAAAAATACAGAAATCGATGATATGTTTTATGCCCTCACGGATATGGAAATCGCCATGGACTCCATTAAAGCTGCCAATGAGGAGGCCCGCCTGCAGTTGCAGGCAACCCGCGACGATATGTATACGGCTTATTACGCCATTGGCACAAAGAATGAATTAAAAGAAAAAAACATTCTCAGCCGTGAAGGATTTCTTTTCTTTGGCAAAACCCAACTGCTCAAAGACGATTTCGAGAAAGAATATTTTGCTGAATTAGACATCCGCGAAACTGACAGTCTGGAACTGTTTCAGCACAACATTGAAGTGCTCACCGCACACCCTGAAGAATCCTTTTCCATAAATGCTGACGAAAATGGCAATATGGTGCTGAGCATTGAAGACAAAGATGCGTTTTGGAGTATCTCCAAGTATCTGGTGGTTCAGGCAAAATAAATAAGGGCCCCTAAAATACCCCAAGAGGGACTGAAAAAAGATCAGAGGTTAGAAGAAAGCTACAACGCTGTTAACATAAACTTTAATACAGGCAGTGATTTAATTATTAAAAATTGAGCCCACTCCGAGAAGGTTCTTTGTTGCCAAAATTTTCGTAACAGGAGAATT
>NZ_JADQBH010000262.1 GCF_016278715.1 Marinilabilia sp.
ATCTCTTTTGTTCAATCGGTTAAAAATTTCGGATTTATGTTTGGTTCCCGTTCGTAATTTGCTTTTAATTCATTGTTTATTAATTAATTATTTGCGAAAAATATCGAAATCGTGTTTCTGTTTAAATTGGATTTTCAAGCCAATATGGTTTTCATTAAATGGGCCCCAACGTCTCGGCTATATGAGCCTGGGCGTGGTTTCAGACCAGCTGTGGATTTATCAGCTTGAACGCATGGTTTTGGGAAATACAAAACCCTCAATATGCTGTGGATGCCACGGCTGGCGTATACAACCGGAGCCTTATTTTGATATGCTTTGATATGCTTTGATTTGCTTAGTTATCAACAGGTTGTGAATATTTTTAGTTTGGTATAATAAGGTATTTTACTACTTTTGGAAGGCAAAAGTATGGCAAATTTTATGGTACATGTTTTGGCGAACTCGAACCATGAAAATCTGCCATACTGAAATCATGTATAACCAAAAATTGCTTTTCAGTTATGTCAACCAAAGTTACAACAGCTGTAGTACTTTTCAAAAAACGGCAAAAGAAAAATGGAACGTACCCCGCAAAGCTCCGTCTGACCTGTGACAGGCGGCAGAAATACTACACCATTGACACGAAAAATCGTGTTTACGAATTCACCGAGGATGATTTTAACAAGATAACGGGCCCAAAACCCAGAGGTGAGTTTAAAGAAATCCAACTAGAGTTTTCACTGATTGAAGAAAAAGCGCAGAAGATTATCAAATCCATGAGTGAATTCTCTTTTGACCAGTTTAAAATCCATTTCGGGATTTCAGGCAGTAATATGAGAAACGTTTTTCACTATTTAGATATTAAAACTGAGGCCTATAACAAAAATGGATATGGGGACCATAATGCCAAATCGATGAAAACTGCTTTGCAGAAATTCTTTAAACGAAGCACCAGTTTAGAGTTTAGGGAAGTTACTGTGGCAAAACTCAAAGAATTTGAAGTTTATATGCGAAATAAAGGGATTAAACCAACCACTTACAACCGATACTTGGATTCCCTGCGAAGCGTATTTTTAATGGCGCAAAAAGATAATATGATTCCCCCTTCTTTAAATCCTTTTGGAAGAGATAAATACCATTCTCCCCGGATTATCACCATTAAAAGAGCTTTAAAACTGGAAGAGATAGAAAAAATTTACAACTACCAACCTATTCCAATGTCCTCTGAAGATGAAGCCAAAGACCTTTGGTTATTTACTTATCTGGGAAATGGTATCAACATGACTGATATTTGCAATTTACGTTATCGGGATGTCGGCGAAAACTTCATAACATTCATCCGGAAAAAAACGGAACATTCAGCTTCTACCAGAAGACCCATCACCATTCCGATAACCGATGATATTAGGAAAATTATTGAGAAACGTGGAAACACCGATCGGAATCCTGACAATTTCGTTTTCCCCTACCTCTCCGATGATTTGACTTTTAAGCAAAAGAAGGGCAAGATTGAATGGCGGATTCAAAAAACCAATAAGAATATGCAAAGTATCGGGAAAAAGCTGGGGATTGAAAAGCATATTACCACCTATACCGCACGACACAGCTTTGCCACCATTTTAAAACGCTCCGGAGTATCCATTGAATTTATCAGTGAAAGTCTGGGACATCGAGACGTAGGCATAACAGAAACCTACTTGGACAGTTTTGAAAACGATCACAAACTGGAGATGGCCAAACACCTCACCGCATTCCAAAATGTAAAAATGTAAAAGATGGGCTTCCGACAACAAAAACGGAAGCCTTTCTTTTTCAGTATATTTCTTTGCACCCCGCCACAACAGCTTCTTCCAGAAATCTTCATTTGTCAAAAATACTGATAAGTCCACTATATAAGGGAGTTTTTATATAGTAGTTACTGCTATAATCGCAAGCTAAATTTTTTAACAATAAATTAAAATCATCAAGCTTATGATTAAACCAGAACCTAATGCGGTAAGATTTGAAAAAGACAGTCTTACAGTGTTTGAAAAGTTATTGCAAGGTCACAACAAAGCAAAAGAATCGTTGGCGTGGGAATCAAGTTTGGATAACCTGATCGAAAAAATGACGCAACTGCCCACGGCCCCCTTTCCGACTAAACTAATGGAATTGTTCGATTATCATTATCTGGTCTGTGGCGAAGACATTGCCACCATTATTGACAAAGCACTGGTAATCCGGGAACAGATGCGGCACAAACAGCGATACATCCGCATGAAAGAGAAATACTACTCGCTGCCATTCCTTCCCAAGAACACTTATTTGAAGCGGCTCAACGTTTTCAACCATGAAGGAGAGCTTTGTTACTATATTGAAGGAAGAATCTATCTCCGGCTTCAACGACTACTCATCTGTCTTTCACCTCGCAGAAGTAAGGTTCCTTTGCGGAACCTGTTCGCAGTCCGGCAAAAAACTGTCCGTCTTCAGGACTTGGAAATCTTTCATTACTCTCCTTTTCTGGATTTATCGACCACCAATCCCCGGAATTATTATGACTTCTTTTGCGATTATTACGGCAAAACACAATTGCGGAAATACTTCAATACTAAAGACCTGAAGCCCAAACAGTCCGAGGTCACTCTTCAACACATGCCAAAGACTTTGGACGAGATACCTCGTCTTTCCACTTCACAACAAGTCCTCTGGGCTTATTTCTTCTTCAGGCTTATTGGATTAAAACTAAGAATCAACGTTGAAGTAGCTGTCATTACCCGGTTTCTCTTAATTATTACCAAAAACAGCCTTGATAATTATAAGACAACCTACTTCTATAAACTTCTCGCCAGAGCTCCCTATATAAAGGAGGACAAAAGACTTATTACAGATTTGGAAATCGTCAAGTTGTTTTTTCAGGCTAACAAATTACCCACCGCAGACATCGAAAACGAGATACAAAACCTGATGAAAAAATAGAAATTCTAAGGCCAATTTACTTTTAGTGCGATTTATTTTGATTTGGAGTATCTGACGATTTTCCCCATTTCTCGGTTTTTGGCCTTTTGAGGCCCTTGTATGCATCAGATTTATAATCTGTTGTAATTTTTCTTTGAAATATCTGACAGTCCGACGGTCAATTTTTGTGAAATAGTGGCTTAACATTGTCCCTGAAATTGATTTACAAAAACATGTTGAAATATGGCAAAGACAAAAGGTGAAAAACCAGAAAAGGAAAAAGCAATCTATGCTGAAGAGACACTAGTTATCACAGGTGAGGAAACAGAAGACATCAATGCAGAAGAAACAAAAGACATCAACGCAGAAACTTTAATGAGGCTGGACGTGCTCAACCAACAACTGGCAGAACTTCTTCAGATGCAAAGAAAAGTAGCATTGGGATGTGAGTACATAAACGTTAGCGAGCTGGCAGAATTACTGGGTGAAAAAGTGAGTACCATTTATGCAAGAGTGCATTCCAGACAAATACCCTATTACAAACCGGGAGGAAAGAATTTGTTTTTCAAGCTGGATGAGATTCACGAATGGATACATACAACCCGTCATTCGACAATGGACGAATTGCGTGAAAGAATCTAATTGGTCTTAATTAACCCCACTAAATCCAATGGATAAAACACAAAAAAAACGAATTAAAAACAGGCGTAAGCAAGTAGTAAAGATTTCGCTTGTAAAACTATTTATGAAGAAAAGGAACACCAATCAAACACTACCGGAAGACCATTTCTGGCGGACATTAAACCTCACAAAATAGCATTTTGAATATGGCAACAATTTATATCTGTGGGATGGGTGCATCTGAGGATGAAAAGGAATGTTTCGTAGATACCCGGAAGCTTAAGAACCGGCTAAAATCTTTGAGATGCGCCGTTGTCAATCCTTCGGAAATGGCCTTCTCCCAAATGAGCTGGTCAGATACTTTAAACAGCCGGGTAGAGCTTCTTAAAAAGAGTCATGCCGTTTATGTGCTTCCCAACTGGAAGGACGATATCATGTCACGGATTGAGCTGACAGTGGCCATGGATTTAAAGCTGCATACCCTCTTTCATCCGGTCAGCCCCAAAGAACTGAAACAATTAGTAACCACCCTTGATGGATAGCAATGGTTCCGGTGGGGCTGTACAAGGGCAGCTCCACCTTTTAACTTTTAAAAAACAGAGTTATGAAAACCGTGGAATATATTTACAACAACCAGCGCATTGAATTTCTTCAGGGAGATCGCAACATCATGGTTAATGCCACCCAAATGGCAAAAGCGTTTAACAAACGAATTGACTTCTTTTTAAAATCCGATAACACAAAAGCATTTATCCGGGAACTTAAATTTCCTCCATTTGGAGGAAATTTATTGCCGCTGAATGATGATCAGATCATAAAGACAAAAGGAAGGTCAGGAACATTTATGCACCGGATTCTGGCATTGAAATTTGCCGCCTGGCTAAGCCCTAAATTCGAACTGTGGGTGTTCTTTACCATCGACAAAATCATCTATGCCCAATACAAAAACATCACAGAAGCTACCACTGAAAAACTGATGATTGAAAAAGAACGAGACTTGATGCGTGAAGAACTATTGAAAAAGCATCCCGAAGACTTCTATCGGTTCCTTGAACTGGAAGGCAAACTGACCAAGGCCGACCGGAAGCGACTGAAAGCCATCCGGGATTCAACAAAAGAGTTAAAGCTAAGTCTCTTCCCGGAAGATATAGCCAAATATAAAAAGACAGACTGGTAAGATATGGATGCAACCACAGTAATAGACCACATCAAAGGAGAAATACTCAGTATTGTCTCCAACTTCGTGGAGCTCAAAAAAGCCGGAGTTAACTATTCGGCCCGGTGCCCGTTTCACAACGAAAAGACTGCCTCCTTCACAGTTAACCCGGCCAAAGGCATTTACAAATGTTTTGGGTGTGGAAAAGGAGGCAATGCCATCAACTTTATCATGGAACATGAAGGCATTGATTTCAAACAGGCCGTTGAGCTTGGTGCAAAGAAACTGAAGATTGACTTTGAGTGGAAGAAAAGCACCGACTTTGACAAGGCCAAATACCAGCACCGGGAAAGCCTGCATATTGCCTGTAACATCGTTGAACGCTTCTTTGCCGAAAACCTCTCCCAACCGGAAGCACAGAAATACTTAAAGGCAAGGAACATCATTAACCCGGAAAACGGTAGCTTTGACATTGGTTTTGCCCCCAGCAGTAATGAGCTTCTGGCCTACGCACGACAAAATGGGGTAAAGACTGAAATTCTGGAAGAGATCGGGGTTATAAAAAGCAATGATAACGGCCTATATGACTTCTTCCGGAACCGTTTAATCTTTCCTATTTCCAACGTCACCGGTCAAACCATTGCGTTTGCCGGAAGAGACCTTTCCGATGCTCCCAAAGTCAAGTATCTGAACACCCCGGAAAGCCCTATCTATATCAAAGGCAATGAGCTTTACGGCCTGAATGCTGCCCGAATGACCATCAAAAATGATGACCGGGTTTACATCGTGGAAGGTTATACAGATACCTTGCGAATGCACGCCATTGGCATTACCAACACCGTGGCCACCTGCGGAACCGCCCTGACCAATAATCAGGCAATCCTTTTGAAGCGTTACACCAACAAAGCCACGCTTATTTTTGATGGAGACGCTGCCGGACAAAGAGCAACTTCACGCAATGCCGAAATCCTGATTAAAAACCAGTTTCATGTATCGGTGATTGTCATGCCGGAAAAACACGATCCGGACACGCTTTTTACTACCAAGGAAATCTTCCTTAAACACAACGACCAACAGATCGACTACATCATTTTTAGAACATCGCAATGCGCCGAAAAATCGGCATCTGATCCCGTGTTTAAGTCTGAAGCCATTAAGCGCATATCCAAGTTGATTGCCAACTACGATAAGACCAAACAGGAGGTTTACATTGAGTTTGCAGCTGAACAGATAAAACCGAAAAAAGCTTGGCAGGATGCCATTAAGGAACTGACCAAGGATGAACCACAAAACACACACCGGTATTCCATTCCCCAGCACGTTAGTTTGAATGACTTTAACCGATGGGGCTTTTACGTGGAGAATAACTGCTACGTATTTCGAAACAAGAAAGGTGATGACTTTGTGACTCATTCCAATTTTGTGATGGCTCCATTGTTTCATATCGAAAGTCCCATCAATGCCAAGCGGTTGTATGAAATAAAAAACCGGCACAATCTGGTTAAAATTATGGAACTGCCTCAGCGGGATTTGGTAAGCATTACCAACTTTAAACTGCAAATTGAATCGTTGGGCAACTTCCTTTGGACTGGCGGAGAAAGCGAACTCAACAAGCTCAAAGCATGGCTTTACGAGAAAACAAAGAGCTGCAAGGAACTAACGCAATTAGGCTGGCAACGGGAAGGCTTCTTTTGTTGGGGAAATGGCATCTTTGACGGGGAACAGTTTGTTAAAGCCGATAAATACGGCATTGTCCAGCACGACAACCGGTATTATTACATCCCGGCCTGTTCGGAGATTTATGCCACCGATGACACCCTCTTTGAGTTTGAACGTCACTTCATCCATAACGAAGGCAATGTCTCGCTTTACGAATACGCACAGAAATACACGGCAGTATTTGGTAATAACGGTATCATTACCCTGTCATTTTACTTTGCCAGCCTGTTTCTGGATGTCATCTCCAAACGCTTCGATAAATTTCCTATCCTGAACATGTATGGTCAGAAAGGTTCCGGAAAGAACACCTGCGCGGAAAGCATCCTTTATATGTTTGGACGGAAAGGAAAAGTTCCCAATTTGCATAACTCCAGTAAACCATCCATTGCCGACCATGTAGCCACCAGTGCCAATGCGGTCTGTGTTTTGGATGAGTACCGGAACGATTTGGAAATGGAGAAACGGGAACTCTTGAAAGGTTTCTGGGATAAGACCGGGCGTACCCGTATGAACATGGACAAGGATAAGAAAAAGGAGACCTCTAAGGTGAATCAGGGAATCATTGTCTGCGGCCAGCAGATTGCCACAGCAGACATAGCTCTGTTTAGCCGATTCATTGCCTTGGGTTTCTCCAAAACCATCTTCTCCTTTGAAGAAAAGAAGTATTTTGAAGAGCTGGAGCAAATCAACAAACAAGGTCTTACCCAGATTACCCATCAACTCCTGAAACACCGGGAGACTTTCAAAAAGACTTACAACAAAACAGTGAATTCCGTCAGTGACCAGTTCCGAAAACTACTCGGTAACAATGCCATTGAGACTCGTATTTTCAACAACTGGCTGACGGTGGCCGCTGCTTATGCTACCGTTGCTCAAATAGTGGAACTTCCCTTTAAATACGACAATATCATCCAGCTTTTTGTGGATATGATGGTTACCCAAAACAAGGAGACTGCCCGGAACGATGATTTGGGGGTCTTCTGGAAGATAGTTCAGTATCTGATTAGTTCCAATATGTTGTTTCCGGAAGGAGATTATAGAGTAGTGTATGCCGATAAAATCATGCACACATTTAAAGAGAATGGCGAGTGGAAACGAAATGAAATCATTTTTCCCGATCCTCAAAATGTACTCTATTTATCAGTTAGCCGGGTATTTGGATTGTATAAATCTCAAGCTTTACGTGAAGGAGACAGACCGCTGCCGGATGCCACCGTTGAATACTATCTGAAAAACAGTCCGGCTTTTATCTGTGATACCAAAAAGGTTTACTTTAAGAAATTTGATGCTAAAAGCGGAATGCCCGAATATGATGAAAATGGCAATAAGAAGTTTACCTATACCTCGGCCTTTGTGTTCTACTTGGACAAGCTGAATCTCAGTATCGCCGATGAACATTTAAGTGAGGAACAATGAGGCATGAAAAAAAAGAAAGGGTTTCTGACAAAAAAAGCAGAAACCCTTTCTTTTTGGATTCAAAATCAAGATTTACCATGCAAAAGAGGTTACTTTAGTTACTTTAATTACTTTAAAGAGAAATAATAATTGAATACTAATAACTTAGACGGTGTTCCCCAATTAGGCAAGGTTACTTTAGGTTACTTTAAGTTACTTTGAAAAAGGACAAAATGTGACTTGGTTACTTTAAAATGGGCTTGGTTACTTTAAAATATTTGTGGAGAATTACACCTTAAAGAATTGAAATGAAGCTTTGTAGGTTTTTTAAAGTAACTAAAGTAACCAATGTACCCGGAATATAGGTTTTATTTCTAAGTTTGTTTAATTATCAAAATGGACAAATAACCTACCGAATTGTTTTTTTAGCATAAAACTTGCTATGGACTGTTTACTTTAAATTAAGTTCTTTGTATTCTTACAAGATTAAAAGTGCCGAATTAAAATAAAAAATAATTATTGGGCTTCAAGAATATTAAAATTAGGGAGCTACCAATAAGACTAACTTTTAGTAATAACGGGAATGAAAGAAAACATTGACAAACAACTCCAAGCTCGGAATATAAAACCAACCACCATGCGTCAGTTGGTTTTGCAAGTTTTAACCGTCCAAAAAACGGCCATAAGTTTACCTGAATTGGAAAATAAATTTGAAAAGGCAGATAAAGCTACTTTATACCGTACGTTAAAGACTTTTGAAGAAAATAAGCTTATTCATAGCATTGATGACGGAACTGGTTCGGTAAAATATGCTTTATGTCGGGAAGCCTGTGAATGCCATCCTGAAGACCTTCATGTTCATTTTTCATGCACTGTTTGCGGGCAGACTTATTGTTTAACAGACATACCGGTACCAAAAATTCATTTACCGGCTCAATTTCAACTGGAAAGCGTGAATATGGTGGTAAAAGGGATATGTTCCAATTGTGACAAATAAACTTTGCAACCCGGTTGCAGGAACATTTTTTTATCTTTGTCGTTACTTAATTGGATAAATTTTTAAAGCAGGTGAATATTAAAGGACAACATATAGGAAACTTTCTTACCTTTTTGGCAGGGCTGATTATTTTGGCTCATGCTGTTGTACCGCACCATCACCATTCTGAGATAACGCATTCTCCGGAAGAGGAATCAATATGCGAAAGTCCTGTTCAGGAGAAGCAGACTTCAGAACAAAATGATTTCCATTGCCATGCATTTAACATCCTGGCATCGGATTACTCTATTACTGCATCATCAAATCAGACCAAATCAGATTATTTTAACTTTTTTACAGTTGGAATCTTTGCTCAAACTTATTTTTCGCCTGTAAAAACTTATACTTCAACTTTTTTTGGCAATCAGTCCATTTTTATAAAGCAACTTTTCTTTTCTGCTCATTCCCTTCGGGCGCCTCCTGTAATTGCTTAACTTTTGATTGAATTAGCAGCCCGACAACTGTCCGGGCTAAATGTTTACTTAATCTTTTTGAAATGAAAAAGAAGAAGTTAAGCAAGCAACAATTACGAGAAAAACAGAGAAACGAGGAAAAAAAGTTTAACCGAACCATGATTATTAGTTTCATTTTACTAAGTATCATGGCCGTTTTAATTCTTGTTTTTTTTACTTATAGATGCCAAACCAGATTTTTTTATCGTGAAACTGCCTGGTATGGCAAAGAAATACCTGGTGAATGGGTTTGTATGGATGGTGACATCTTAAAGTTGCATAAAACTTCAAAAAGCACTTATAAAAATAACGTTTATTATTTCTGTAGTGAGGAATGTTATAATTACATGGTTATGCACTTCACCAAAACAGCAATGGTGCGCGATGCCATTTCAGGAGATTTAATCAACAAGGCCGAAGCATTAATTGGGTTGAAAGAAAAAGGAAAACCTGAATTGGTTTATTTTAAAAATAGGCAAACGATGAATATGTATTATGAACAGAGAAAAAAATAGAGTTTTAACAAATAAAATCTGTATGTGATGATAAACAGAATCATATCTTTTTCTATAAAGAATAAATTTATTGTTGGACTACTCACCTTGGCTCTTATTGGAGTGGGTTTTTACTCTATGTCCACAGTAAATCTTGGTTCAGTACCTGATATTACGAACAACCAGGTGCAGGTAATAACTGTATCCGAGAACCTATCCACTGAGGATATAGAACAGTTTGTTACATATCCTGTGGAATTGGCAATGGCAAATTTGCCAGGGGTAACAGAAATAAGGTCTATATCAAGATTTGGTCTGTCGGTGGTAACCATTGTATTTGAGGACAAGATGGGAACTTACCTGCCAAGACAGCTTGTTTCCGAGAAGCTCAATGAGGTAAAAGAGCAAATTCCGGAAAAATTTGGTTCTCCATCAATGGGGCCAATTACCACGGGTTTGGGGGAGATTTATCAATATACCATCAAACCTTTGGACGGTTACGATACCACTTATACAGCAACCGAACTCCGCACCATTCAGGACTGGATTGTTAAGCGACAAATGGCTATGGTTGACGGTGTGATAGAGGTAAATGCTTTTGGTGGGAAAGTGAAACAATATGAAATAGCCATTAACCCTGAAAAGCTCAATGCTATAGATGTTTCTATTTCAGAGGTTTTTGAGGCATTGCAGCGCAATAATGTGAATACCGGGGGGGCCTATATCGAAAAAAACAATATGGCCAACTTTATCCGGGGTGAAGGGTTGGTGCGTTCGCTGGATGATATTCGGAGTATAGTCATCAGAAATGATAATGGTATCCCAATCTTGATTAAAGATGTTGCAGAAAAGGTTCATTTTGGAAATCAAGTAAGATACGGTGCTTTTACCCAGGACGGGCAGGAAGCAGTTGGAGGAATGGTACTCATGCTACGTGGTGAGAACCCGAATGCTGTAATAGAGAATGTTAAGGCAAGGATGGCAGAAGTCCAAAAATCATTACCTGAGGGGTTGGAAATAAAACCCTTCCTGGATAGAAGCGAACTTATTGCCAGAACTACAGATACCGTTAAGAAAAACCTTCTGGAAGGGGCATTAATTGTGATATTTGCACTTGTAATTTTGCTTGGTAGCCTAAGGGGTGGGATTATCACTGCAACTACGATTCCTCTCTCGCTTCTTTTTGCTTTTATTTTGATGAAACAGTTTAATGTCTGGGCTAACCTGATGAGTCTGGGAGCAATTGACTTTGGAATCATTATAGACGGCGCGGTAATTATTATTGAAGGAACGGTGTATGAAATACAAAAACGTGTAAAGGCTGGTAAACACGTTTTTAACCGAAAAACAATGGACGAGGTGGCCTATGATTCCGGAAGCACCATGATGGGGTCAGCCTTTTTCGGACAAATTATTATTCTTATTGTTTTCGCACCTATCCTTTTTCTAACCGGTGTGGAAGGAAAAATGTTTCAGCCAATGGCATATACCTTTGGTTTTGCAATGATTGGTGCCATTATTCTTTGTCTTACCTATGTGCCAATGATGTCGGCCCTGTTTATGAAGCCGATTCAAAACAAAAACAATTGGTTTGGAAAATTTGAACGAAAACTGGAAGCGTTCAGTGAAAAAATCGTTAGAGGTATTCAGAAAGTTTACCTGCCATTGCTGAAAGGTGCTCTCCGTTTTAAAGCAATTGTAATTGTTGTCGCAGTTGTGTTGCTGGGAGTTGCCGGATTTACCTTTTCCCGTATGGGGGGAGAATTTATTCCTCAACTAGATGAGGGAGATATTGCTATGCAGGCTTTGATTCGCCCTGGAAGCGGACTTGATGAAGCGATTGATGTTTCAATAACGATTGAGAATCTTTTACAGGATAATTTTCCTGAAGTAAAAACAGCCCTGGCGCGCATTGGGGTTGCTGATATCCCAACCGACCCCATGCCCATGGATATTGCAGATATTTTTATCGTCTTGGAGAAGGATATGGATAAATGGACAAGCGCAGAATCCACGGAGGAATTAATTGGCAAAATTAAGAAACTTTTGGAAGAACGATTGACCGGGGTAAACCTGGTTTTTAGCCAACCCGTAGAACTTCGTTTTAACGAATTACTTACAGGAGTCCGTGAAGATGTAGCAGTGAAATTGTTTGGCGAAGACCTTGATATTCTTGCCCAGAAATCGGAGCAGATGGCCGAAATCATTCAAACCATCCCGGGGGTGGGTGATGTTAGCCCCGAGCGCACTTCAGGTCTGCCTCAAATGACTGTCCGTTATAATCGCAAAAAAATTGCACAATACGGATTGGATATTCAAAAAGCAAATGAATATGTCAGTACTGCTTTTGCAGGAGGAGTGGCAGGAGCCATCTTCGAAGGCGAAAAGCGGTTTGACATGGTTGTCCGTTTTGATGAATCTCACCGGAAAAGTATTGACGACTTGCGTCAACTTTTTATTGATTTACCCGATGGTACACAGGTGCCGATTAAAGAAATAGCGGATATCGACTATGTTCCTGGTCCAATGCAGATTTCACGGGAGAATACTTACCGCAGAACGTATGTTGGAATTAACACCAGGGGACGCGATGTTGAATCGGTTGTTACTGATATTCAGGAAAAGCTGGATGCAGAACTTGATCTTCCACCTGGTTATCATATTTCTTATGGAGGAGAATTTGAAAATTTGCAACGTGCCAAAAACCGTTTATCGGTTGTGGTGCCAATCGCACTCTTTCTCATTTTTGTACTTCTCTATTTCGCACTTAAATCTCTTACCCAATCCATTATGATTTACATTGCTATTCCTCTGGCGGCTATTGGTGGCGTGTTTGCCCTGTGGATAAGGGATATGCCTTTTAGTATTTCTGCAGGTGTTGGATTTATTGTACTTTTTGGAGTTGCAGTACTTAATGGTCTGGTTTTGGTTAATAGGTTTAACTCGCTTAAAATGGAAGGAGTCTCGGACATCAGAGAGCGAATATTAATTGGCACAAAGGAAAGAATACGTCCTATTATGCTTACGGCTTCTACTGATATCCTTGGATTCTTACCAATGGCGTTCTCAACATCGGCTGGAGCTGAAGTACAACGTCCATTAGCGACTGTGGTTATTGGAGGTATGTTAACGGCTACATTATTAACGCTTATTGTACTGCCAATACTTTATACTTTCGTAGAATCAAGAGGCAAAATAAAGTTAAAACCAATGGCATCAGCTAAAATGCTACCTGTGTTATTAATCGTCGGATTAATAGGTTTGTCATCAAATATACAAGCTCAGGAAAATTCAAAGTCTATTAACTCAGAAGTGAGGAACTTACCTTCCATTTCCCTAGGGGAAGCAAGTGAACTTGCGGTTGAAAGTTATCCGAAAATACAATCGGCACTTCTGGAAATTGAAAACCAAAAAGTTTTGAAAAAAACTGCCTGGGATTTGGGGAGTACGGAGATCTACACTGGGAAAGAGGAAGTTGGAAATGGTTCCGATGGAATTTATACCCAAATTGGTATAAAGCAAGGAGGAGTTGATGTATTCGGAATTTCACCCAAATTAAAGCTCCAGAAGGCATATATTACACTTGCAGAATCAGCCCTTAATCTCACCAAAATTGAAGTAGAGCGGGAAGTCAAGCGTGCCTGGGGAAATGTGTATGCC
Organism: Marinilabilia sp.; assembly: GCF_016278715.1. Lineage (GTDB taxonomy): Bacteria > Bacteroidota > Bacteroidia > Bacteroidales > Marinilabiliaceae > Marinilabilia. Next base: position 13,447 of record NZ_JADQBH010000262.1, read on the forward strand.
ACCTGGAATAGTTACCAGGTGTTCAATAAACTTGATTCCATTTTTGCAGATATAAAAAGGGCAGCAGAACTTAGACTGGAAACCCAGGCAAGTTCAAGGTTGGAGTACCTTGCCACAAAGAACGAAGCTAATCAGGTAAAGATACAAAAAGAACAAGCATGGAGAGAATATCTTGCAGCTTTGCAAAAACTTAACGCCTGGTTTATTAGTGATACGCTATACACTGTTTCAAAAGTGCCTGTAAGCGATTTGGAAATTTCTGATGAATTAATTTCAAATTCAGCAGGCAATCATCCAATTATTGATCTTGCCCGGAAGCGAGTAAAAGTTTCAGACGCACTTATTCGAGAGAGAAAGTCACAGTTTTTACCAAAATTCAGCGGGGCATACAGTAGGCAGAAAGTTGGTGGAGAAAGTGGATTTTATTCTTACGAAGTAGGAATCCAGATTCCATTGATTTTTGGACCGGAATTAGGAAAAGTACAATCTGCCAGAATAGAGCATCAAATTGCTGAGCAAAACTTAAGGCAGAAGCAACTTGAATTTAATTCTTCACTTAGCAGTACGCGGGAAAAATATCTCAAGTGGCTTAATTCCTGGAATTATTACAGTGATGAAGCGCTCCCCCTAGCTAGGGAACAGCGCCAGGGAGCTATTACGGCATATACTGAGGGTGCCATAAATTACGTTACTTTTCTGCAAAACATCAGAGATGCTGTGCAAATTGAGGTAAATTCATGGGACGCTTTTGGAAAATACCTGGAAAACCGCTTTCAGCTGGAATATTATTTGGAAACATCAAATTGAGAAATAAACAGAAATCAGTAACTCAAAAAATATAAAGAGATGAAAAAGTACATCATACAAATTTTTACAATTGTTTTTGTCACAATTGGAATGATTGGTTGTGGCAATAATAAAGAGGCAAATTCGGGTGGACATGAAGGTGAATCTCAGAAAGTACATGAAGGACACGAAGAAGAAGGACATGAAGAAGAAGGAGGAGCGATGAGGGAAGTTCATCTTTCGGATTTAAAGTTTAACAGTCTGGGAATGAAGGTTGACACTTTGCCGGTTCGAGCTCTTTCAGGTGTTGTTGAAGCAAATGGGCAGTTGGAAGTTCCCCCTCAACATGAAGCAACAATTACAGCTATATTGGGCGCTAATGTTACTTCTATTAAAGTTATTGAAGGTGATAAAGTAAAAAAGGGACAAATTCTGGCTTATCTGGCCCACCCTAATATGGTAAAATTGCAGACGGATTACTTGAAAGCTTATAACCAGCTGCAGTTCCTTGAAAAGGAGTTTGAGCGGCAGAAACGTCTCTTTGAAGAAGAAGTTGGTTCAGGAAAAGATTTTCAACAGGTTCAGGCTGATTATCAATCCATGAAAGGGGAAGTGAAGGGTTACGAGGCACAATTAAAGCTTCTCGGTATCAAAGTGGAAAATATTCGTGAAGGAGACATTTATGAAAACATTCCGGTGGTAAGTCCGATTGATGGTTATATCGAAAAAGTTCTCATACAGATTGGTCAGTATGTTGATCCGCAAAAAGAAATGTTTATGGTCGTGAATAACGAGCACATCCATGCGGACCTCATGGTTTTCGAGAAAGATGTGTATAAGGTAAAGGAAGGGCAAAAAGTGTACTTCACTGTACAATCCGCACCTGGCAAAACACTTTCTGCTGAAATATTCGCGGTAGGAAGGCAGTTTGAACAAAATCCCAAGGCAGTGCATGTTCATGCCGAAATTGAGAAAAAAGAAGGTTATTTGATTACTGGCATGTACATCAATGGTAAGATTCACACCGGAAGTAATCTCGTGCCTGCTTTGCCCGAAGAGGCTTTTGTTGAAGAGGAGGGCAAGTCTTACATTTTTATCGCAGAAAAACATGAAGAAGAAGGTGAGACCGAATGGGCATTTCAGCCTGTGGAGATAATAACCGGAAATGAAGATGAAGGATGGGTAGAAGTGAAACTGCTTGAGCCATTGCCAGAGAATGCGATGATTGCTTTAAATAATGCTTATTACCTTATTTCAGAAATGAAGAAGAGCCAGACCTCGCACAGCCATTAGGATTAATAGTATTGTTTAAATGCAAAAGAATAAACATCCATGATAATATCTTTTAATCACACAAGCATGATTATCTTTCATGGATGTTTTATTCCATTTTATGAAAATAGATTATGAACCGATGAAATAGGCATGATAAAGATTATCACCAAAGGATATTTATTAAGCAAGCGAGTTCCATCGGGTCAATAACTTGAAAAATTTATACTGATGAAAGAAATAAAAGCATTTGTAAAGCCATTCAAAGTAAATGATATATGTCATCATTTAATCGAAGAAGGATTCCCCAATCTATCAGTTTCATCAGCAGAAGGAACGGGCAATCTGGAGAATTCTGACCCTTCTGTTTCAGCACAATTTTCGATAACCGATAGTCCGGTGGCTAAGATTGAAATTGTGTGTCATGAAAAAGATGTTGATAAAATTGTTTCCATCATATCGGTGAAGGGACGAACAGGAAATCCAGGAGACGGGATAATTTATGTTTCAGATGTAGAAAAAACCTACCGGGTAAAGACAGGATTAGAAAACGGTGGTTAAAATCGTAACGATGACATCTCTGATAGAAATGAATCGGATGGCACGGGAGAAGGGTGGATTTTGTTTATAAAAGTAATACTATAATGATAAGAAAAAATTGCTCTGTGGATACAGTGATGTTTACCAGTGGTTTTCCACCTCGTTTAGTAGTAAAGTAAAACAAAGGTGGTGCCCGCATTGCGCGGGCAACCAACCTTTGAAAAGGGATGCCATGCAAAACTTGCAGCGCAAAACGGAGGTAAACACCTCTCAAAAAAGATGAACTGCAAAACAAAAATGTTTTGGCAATGTAAGTATGCGCAAAGGTACCGATCAACCCCTGACAATATGAAACAAAGCAGGTGGTACCTTAAATGTCTCGCTGCCGGGGTTTGACGATTTGCACGTCTTAAAATAAGTTTACGTGGTTTAAATGAATTAAACATAACTGATATGAAAAAATATTTTAAAAGTTTGTTTTTGTGGCAACTCATTGCAGGGGCATTCTTCATGTTTATTTTGGCTCCTCTCTTAATTGCCACGTTCCAATATGAGTTGTCCGGCCATGAATCTTCGTTCTCGGAAATTCTATCACATATTTACAGTGTTTATTTTCCGCCCACGGATATTGGAATTTTTTTTACTGATATCTCCATACTCATTGTCGGAATTGTTTTTGCCACTCTTTTTTATCGTTATTCGAAAAGAAAAAGGGATAAAATGCCCGGTACTTCAGAAATTGTAAAGCTTATAGAAAAAGGCGAAAATGAAAAAGTAGAATTCAAAGCATCGCTCAGGCACGATTATCGGCAGATTAAAACAGATAAAAATCTGGAACATGTAATTTTAAAATCAATAGCCGGATTTATGAATGGAAAGGGAGGTACCCTGCTAATTGGTGTTGATGATTATGGTGAGGTTTTAGGACTTGAAAATGATTACTGGTCACTTAAAAAGAAAAACAAGGATGGTTTTGAACAAAGGCTAATGCTTATCATTTCAAATGCCTTTGGCAAAGATGCCTGCAGCAAAGTTCATGTATCATTTCATACTATCAATGAAAAGGAGATTTGTTCTTTGTTTATTGAGCGGTCAAAACAACCTGTTTATTTTGAGGATACTAATAAAACAATTTTCTTTCTACGAACAGGAAATGTAACCTATCCACTAAATACTAAAGAAACAGTGGAATATTTGCATAGCCAAAGAAGCTGAATGTTATTTATTTCTTCATTTTTTAAGAATTTGAGACATGAAAAAATTAAAGTTAGAAATACCTCTCATTCTGCCCCAGGTACCTGATGAAAAAGACCAATGTGTAAATAAGCTTATTTCACTTCTTCAGGAACAAAAAGGACTAGAAGAAGTCCATGTTTCAGAAGCTTCTGATATGGGTGTACCTCAACTTTGTTTCCACTATAACCCAGAGCTGATTTCCATCGACCGGGTACTTAAAATTGCCCGGCAAACCGGGGCTTCCATTACCGAAAAAACCGGGCATAAGCTCATCGGGGCGGAAGGCATCCGCCACCCGCGCCATGCACGATTTATCGAGCGTAAACTTCGCAGTTTACAGGGAATTATTGAAGCTTCAGTTTCTGCCTCGGGAATGGTACGGGTTGAGCTCGATACAAGTCAGATTGATGAAGCAACAATAGTTGAAGCTTTACGTAAAGAAGGCCTTGATATAACCGATACTGCCTTAAAGGCCGGGAAATATCTTCGCGGCATCAAAGAAACGGAGAAAGCCCCGAAAGACAAGCAGCCTGAAAAAAAGCCTGAACACGAAGAGAAAGAAGGGGAAGAACATGAGCATGAGCATGAGCATGGCGGACTGTTTGGGAAAAACACAGAGCTGATTTTCTCTATTGCTTGTGGCATACTGTTGGCCACCGGTTTCGGCCTTTCCTTTGTGGATGTAGTCCCCTCGTGGGTTAGCCTGGCCTTGTACATCGGAGCGTATTTTTTTGGTGGTTTTTATACAGCCAAAGAAGCCATACAGACCGTTGCAAAAGGTGGGTTCGAAATTGATTTTCTCATGTTGGTGGCAGCCATAGGGGCAGCTATACTGGGTGAATGGGCCGAAGGGGCCTTATTATTGTTCCTCTTTAGCATGGGGCATGCCCTGGAGCATTATGCCATGAACAAAGCCCGTAAATCCATTGCGGCCCTGTCCGACCTGGCGCCCAAAACAGCCTTGAGGAATAAAAACGGGAAAACAGAAGACGTGGGAATTGAATCTCTTGAAATTGGCGATGTCATCGTGGTGAGACCCAATAGTAAAATTTCGGCCGATGGTGTCGTGGTTAGTGGTGAAAGCAGCGTGAACCAGGCCCCCATTACCGGCGAAAGTGTACCGGTAGATAAAATACCTGTGGATGACCAGGAGAAGGACTACTCTAATGAAAAAGATATAAGTGATAAAAACAGGGTTTTCTCAGGTACAATCAATGGTAACAATACGCTGGAAGTTAAAGTTATAAAGGAAGCCAGCGATTCTACCCTCTCCCGGCTGGTAAAACTGGTAAATGAAGCCCAAACGCAGAAATCGCCAACACAACGGTTTACCGATAAATTCGAGAAATATTTTGTACCTGCCGTATTGGGGTTGGTCGTGTTGTTGCTCGGGGCTTTTTTGGTTATCGACGAGAGTTTTAGCGACAGCTTTTACAGGGCTATGTCCGTTCTCGTAGCCGCCAGCCCTTGTGCGTTGGCCATATCAACACCGAGTGCCGTATTGAGCGGAGTGGCACGTGCAGCCAAAAGCGGGGTGCTTATCAAAGGCGGGCGTCCTTTGGAAGACC
>NZ_JADQBH010000218.1 GCF_016278715.1 Marinilabilia sp.
GGGTTCCTTTCGCATAAATCACCTCATTATTTTCAATCTTAGGGCCTTCAGCATCAACACTTTCAGCGTTTGGAGCCACAATATCGCCACTAATTTCGCCAACTATTTCCAACACCTTTTCATAGCTGTCCATGGCATCTTCAAAGTCGAGCGGGGCATAATCAAACTTGTCCTTGTCCTCAAAATTATTCTCTTTGAGGGCAACGATCTTTTTCATCAACGGGTGTGTCAGATGAAATTTTAGATCCGGATTATCTGTAAAAAAATTAGCCATTTTTTCTCTTTTATTTATCTGTCCGGGATATCCCAAAACACAAAATACAACATTAGAAAAACTACCTCTACTTGGTATTTTTCTTATACGACTTGATAAGCCTGGGGATAATATCCATCACTTCGCCAGTCAATACATAATCAGCAATTTTGTTGATGGGGGCTCCCGGGTCATTATTAATGGCAATAACCATAGACGATTCCTCCATACCGGCGGTATGCTGAATTTGTCCGGAGATACCACAGGCAATGTAAAGTTTAGGACGTACTGTTACCCCTGTCTGACCCACCTGCCGGTCGTGCTCGGCAAAACCTGCATCTACAGCAGCACGTGAAGCACCTACTTCTCCACCTAAAACCTCAGCCAAATCGTACAAAACAGAGAAATTCTCTTTGGAACCCATTCCATATCCACCTGAAATGATGATAGATGAGTTTTTGATATTAATTCGGTTCTTCTCAATATGACGCTCAATAACCTTTACCACAGTATCCTCGGGTTTCAGAATTGAACCCACATCAATGGTTTTCAATTGACCCTTATGCGTTTTTGAGAACATCTCTTTTTTCATCACGCCTTCCCGAACAGTAGCCATTTGAGGGCGACAATCGGGATTGATAATGGTGGCAACGATGTTACCGCCAAAAGCAGGTCTAATCTGATAAAGCAGGTTTTTATAAATCTTTTTTGCTTTCTTGTCCTCATGATCACCTATTTCAAGAGCTGTACAATCGGCAGTCAGGCCACTCTGCAAGGCTGATGAAACACGGGGACCAAGGTCACGGCCCATAGTCGTTGCCCCTAAAAGAGCAATTTGCGGCTTCTCCTTTTGGAAAAGATCCACAATAATCGATGTAAAAGGAAGGGTAGTAAACGGCTCCAACCGTTTGTCATCCCCCACATGAACCACATCGGCGCCGTAAGGAAAAATCTGCTCCTCAATACCCTTGAGTTTATGGCCCAGGGCAAGGGCCTCCAATTTGCAGCTGAGCTGATTGGCCAGAGACCGACCTTTAGTAAGCAACTCAAGACTTACATCGGCCACCTTGCCATCTTCTATTTCGCAAATAACAAATATATTGTCCATTTCTAAATTCATTTTAAGTTCGTAAGCCGGACCTAACCGATGGTGTGGTTGGCAATCAATTCTTTTACCAACTCCTCAATCTCCTGATCATTGGCTTGTACATGTCTTGATTCCTTGGCCTGAAATACCACATTTTCGATTTGCTTCACTTTGGTGGGCGAACCTGATAATCCAAGCATCCGGAGGTCACTTTCAATATCGTTAACACTCCACTCGGGAATATTGAGATATGGTCGATCGTTGGTCAAATCAATATAGTCTTCTGACTGATTCTGACGCTCAGTAACGGTTTGCGCATGTTTGTATTTCTGTACCAATTTGGCATTACGCGGTCGACAGGAAGCAGCAGAACTGTTTATGGTAACAACTGCAGGCATAGGGCATTCAACTGTTTCCACACCCCGCTCCAAACGTCGCTTCAAGGAAATCTTTCCTTTTTCAGCACTGTAAATCACTTCACCGTAAGTAACCTGGGGAATTCCAAGCTTCTCAGCTACCTGAGGGCCTACCTGGGCGGTATCTCCGTCAATTGCCTGGCGACCTGCAATAATTAAATCGAATTTGCTGATTTTCCTGATGGCACATGAAATAGCATAAGAAGTAGCTAAAGTATCAGAACCAGCGAAAGCACGGTCGGTCAACAAAATTCCATCATTGGCACCGCGAAACAAACCTTCACGAATAACATCGGCTGCACGGCCTGGGCCCATAGTCAGCAATGTAACTGTAGTTCCGGAATATTTATCTTTCAATCTCAGGGCCTGTTCCAACGCATTAAGGTCTTCCGGGTTGAAAATAGCTGCCAGAGCCGCACGATTCACCGTACCGTCAGCTTTCATGGCATCCTTGCCCACATTGCGGGTATCGGGCACCTGCTTGGCAAGAACAATAATTTTTAATCCCATTTTTTATGATGTGTTTAAATTTGATAATATTTCTTTTTAAAAGCACCACAAATATAACAAAACGGCGCAATCTCCAAACACCTCAAAGATTCTGTTATACAAATATTTAAATATTCGAACATCCCAACCCGGCCGGCAGAAAAAGAATAAAATACTGTTAAAAAACGCCCTTTCAAGGAGTTATCATTATATGAAGTAAATTGAGGTTATTAAGTGTAGAAAAAGAAAATAAATTTAGCTGTAGGTGTAATTTAAATCTGGTCTTAATACAATAATTGATTCTTAGAAGAAAGTTGGTTCACTCTCAGCTCGCAATTCGCAGCTCGTAGACCCTAATTGCAAGGCACGTATGCGAATAGAGTTGTCATTCTGAGTGCCTGCCCCAATAAATTTGAGGCATAATGGGTCTGTGACAGATTTGGGAGATTCCTAATAGAGAACCAATTATTATTTATCTGATTTTTTGCTTGTTACAAAAATCTGTCATTGGTAGCTTGCGAGGAATTAACTCTCATCCCTCCACAACAGCCCTGGCTCCCTTTTGATAGTAACCTCCGTTTTTGCGAATGTCGTCAATCAAAGGTCCGTAGATTTCATCATTCCCCAACACTGCTTCATTTCCGGTAATAATTAACTGTTTCCGGGCTCGTGTGAGGGTCACATTAAGTTTGCGGTCCACAACTATAGATACCAGTTCGCCGTTTGATTTATCTTCAATTTGTACCCTGTTCTGGATGAGAAAATCCAATTGAGAAGGCCGGTTCATACAGAAAGAGACTAGTATAAAATCCTTTTGGCTCCCCTGATAACGCTCAACGGTATCTATCTGAATGGTGTCGAAACAACTGAAACCATCTCTCTCCAACTGTTCACGAATTGCGGCAATCTGGTTTCGATAGGGTGTAATAATTCCTACACGGCCCACAATTGCCTCATCACTGCCAAAACCATGAATATCCACCAGTTTCGCCAACACTTTGCTAACAAGGGCAGCCTCCAGTGGATTGTGTTTCTCCGAAATATCACGGACCGAAAAGGTCGAAGGAATAAAAACCATCCGTTTGTTAGCCAGCATTCCGGTCAAATCATCCCCGGCTGAAAATTTATCTGAAACAAGCTTGCCGGTTTGATGAGGCAAGGCAGCCGTTTTCAGCTTATCATTGTAGAAGAATTTATTGGCAAATCCGGACAAATCTGGGTGCATTCGCCCCTGAAATGTTAATTCGCCCCACGCTGATTCCCAATTGTTCTTTTTACACAAAAAGAGCAAGCGTTCAAAGTAGGAGTTGCGACGATCAAAAAGACCAATCTCATTCAATTTCTGATCCATCACCTTCGACTCACCGGGAGATTGCGTTACAACGGCAGGCAACTGGCGCTCATCACCTATCAACACAAATTTCTTCACCCTTCCCAGCAGATGAATGATGTTGGGCTCAAGAATCTGTGAGGCTTCATCAACAATTACAATATCAAACTTTTTTAGCTCAAACAACTCATTTTTTCCAAGGACAGATGACAACGTTCCGGCAAACAGACGCGTCTCTTCAATGAGTTGACGTATCTCGTTGCGGTTTTTCAGCTGCTTTATTTTTTGGTCCAGCAATAAATCCTCATGGAGACGGTCACATCCCAGCGAAGAACCAATGCGTACCATGCTATCGTTTACAATCCCCCGAACCGAAGAACACATCTCATCCACGGCGCGGTTGGTATAACTGACCAACAGAACATTCAGACTGGTTTCATGAATCAGTTCATCCACATACCGTTTCAGGAAAAGGTTGGTTTTTCCGGTTCCGGGTGGTCCCACCAGCAAATAGTAGTCTTTTGCATTCCAGGCTTCAGAAAGTACAGTATTTTGTTCCTGGCGGCTCTCTTCCAGATAATCTGCATTTTTAGATACAAACTCTTTTGTTTGACCTTCCAAGCTTTGTGGAGGGGTCAGGCCCAGCAACAGCTTACGACGAGCCTGGGATAGTTTCAAAAATTCAAATAACCCGGCATGCATCTGTTCAAAATTATTGTCCAGCGAATCATGTTCCAGCACCCAGGAGTCAAAACCGGAAAAATAGTCAAGCGAACTCTGCTTTTGTCGCAACCTTACGGTTACCTCTTCATTACTCAGCGATTGGATGGAACATTTCAGAACCCGGTGTTGCGTAGCAAGAAATTTGTCTTTTACATGTGGATACAACACACAAATATCACCCCGCCGGAAGTTTATGAACTTATTCCCATCTGCCGGCCGCTGAAGAGTGATGCAGGCATCTTCACTGTCGGCATTATTCTCGTTAATGGTAAGATTGCGCAGTTCGTTAAAAACATCCTCATCTGTCAGGTCAGTTTTGTTCCACAAAGCAGACAACCCCTTGGTGTATTCACCATCTCCAACCTTACTCAAAATCTTTTCTCGACTGACAAACGAAGAAAAAGCAAAGAAATATTGCCTTTCGAGCGGCGTTACCCGCTCAAGAATCAACCGCTTAAAATCCAGAAACTTTCCAAAAAACCAGGAAAATCTTTTATCGGCAAGGTTTAAACCGTATTTTTTAACATTAAGACTTCGAACAAATTCTTCACTCAAAGGATATGGTTCTTTATCTCCAGCAAGCCGATACTCCCATGCGACAATTTGATTTCTGACATTGACAATTTCGCGTTCAAAGCTTTTAAAATGCGAGACATAGCGCAACGCCTCTCCACCATTGGTTGCCGCAGAATAGAGCACCGCATTAAAAATCTTTTTCGGATTGTGTCCCAGCACTCTTTGAGCCATCATGTTGTACATACGTACCTGGGCAGCATGGTCTTCAGCAACTACAGAAGGATTATCGGAAGGGAACGGCAGCTTCCCGGATTTTAATTCTATAATTTTCGATTCATAACTCCCACTTTCGCTGGGCGTTTCATCAAACAAGTCCATACGACCCTGCAAACCAAGCTCTGGACTCATCAGGGAAACTTCGAGATTGCTCTTCTGACGGTCGATGGGGCGATGGTCTCCCTTTTGGAAATCACTGTCCACCACCCTCCTCAGGTTGGCAAACTGCCCTTCCAGCTCATCAAAATAGCTTTTATCAATTCCATCGAGTGAAGTATAAGGCAAAGGATAGATGCGAAAAGAATCCATTAACACATTCCGGAATTCTTTATGAGAACCCGGCTGTTCGTTAAGCAACTCATCAAAGAAGAGGTTGGCTACATTTCCTTTATGAATGGCTTTGGAGAGTTTGCGGGTTTCGGAGCGCCCCACAAAAAAGAGCTCAAAAGCTCTGATTTTTCGACCCTGAATATTCTGAAAACATTTGGCAATAGACGTAACATCCAATAAATAATCAGGTTCCAGCACAATAAGTCCGGGTACCACTTTCCCGTCTTCATTACGATGCGTCTCCAAAAATTGCAGCTGTTGTCCGGGCTGTGTTAGTTCCACGGAAGCCGTCAGCTCCTCATTGACTCCATTAATATCATACAACACCACAACCGGAGTGGCTTCTCCCGAAACATCAGGCTGAACAAGCAACTCATGCTTTTCGGTGTCGATATTCAACAACATCGCCCTAAAACCGGCCGGATTGATATGGTAGCTCCCGGTGCTTTCTACACCTAATTCGCGCGACGAATATAAAGAGCTGATTTCTTCAGGAACCTCTACCCCAAAAAAAAGACCATATGACTTTGCTAAAGTTTTAATTCCCCGGTAATATCCCTGTAAATCAGGTTCGTTTTTTTTATGAACTACTTTGTTGGCGAATATCCGGAACTCATGAAGCCGGCTTTTCTGCGGTTTATTAAGCTGTTTTTTGTTACACAGATATTCCAACCGCCCGAAAAGATTGGAAAAAGTGAGGCCATCTTCCCGGGTAAGATATTTACAGCATTGTTCAAGAGAAATACGTTGCCGTCTGACCTTTTCTGCAAGCGAAAGAGTTTGATTTTCTTCTATGGTTAACAAATCGTCGAAGAAACGACGGGCAGGATTATTCATTAGAATAAAATTTGATTTTTAAGACCTGATGGCACTGACGTTTAATTTACACCTAAGTTGAGCGATACGAGTGAAACGAAGTACCACTTTACTTAACGTTAACCCCGATTTAGAAAATGTTGGTTTTTCACCATCTTTATGGTGAAAACCTTACATTTTCTTATTCGATTGAGTGAGAATCGCTCAATTTGGGTTACAGATACAGATTTCTTTCAGATTTGATAAATCAAAGCTAAATGCCCGTTTTGTTATTACAATACTCCGTTAAACTTTTTTAAATACCTGTTAGTGAGCAATTTGCACAATGCGTGATATATATCACAACTCTCTGATAATAAAAACTTTGCGCCATTGCGTCTTTGCGTTTAGACTTTTTTTTAACGAACTATTGTTATTAAAGATTATCAAAAATATACTGACTCATCATTGTATAAAGATGATGACGGGAATTTCCACCATAGATACTGTGATTTCTATTGGGATAAACAAACATATCGAACTGTTTGCCGGCCTGGATCAATTGTTCGGCGTATTCCATGGTATTCTGAAAATGCACATTATCATCGGCACTTCCGTGAATCAGAAACAAACGACCACTTAAATTATCTGCCATATTAATAGGACTGTTATCGTCATAACCGCCCGGATTTTGTTGGGGTTTACGCATAAACCGTTCGGTGTAAATAGTATCATAATATCTCCAGTTGGTCACGGGGGCCACAGCAATCCCAACTTTAAACAGGTCGCTACGACTCAGGCAGATGGAAGACATGTAACCCCCAAAACTCCATCCCCAGATGCCAATACGGGAATCGTCCACATAACTCAACGAACCTAAATACCGCGCTGTCTCAATCTGGTCGTCCGATTCCAGTCGGCCCAGTTTCATATAAGTAGCTTTCTGAAACTCCTCACCACGTGCTCCTGTTCCCCGGCCATCAACCGACACAACCAGATAGCCATTGGAAGCAAGGTATTGCTCCCAGTTGATGCCCCATTTATCCTGTACCTCCTGAGAATTGGGGCCACTGTATTGCGACATTAGCACCGGATATTTATTTTGCTCATCAAAATCCAATGGTTTAATCATATATCCGTTCAGTTGGATACCCTCAGAGGTTTCAAACTGAAAAAACTCTTTCTGAGGAATCGCATAAGCAGCCAGCCGCTCAGCCAATTCGCTGTTGTCATCCACTACACGAACCGGTTTACCATCTGCCTCAAAAACCGATACTACCGGAACATCAGCTGCAGATGACCAGGTATTGACAAAATATTTGAAGTGATTACTGAAATCAGCAGAATTAAAACCGTCATCAGGAGTCAGACGAACAATCTCCTTTCCATCAAAATCAACCGCATATACTTCACGCTTCAGTGGAGATTCTCTAGCAGCCTGAAAATAAAACAACTCTTCATCAGCATCATAGCCGTAATAATCGGTAACATCCCACTCACCTTTAGTCAGTTGTCGTACCTGAATCCCTGCCATTGAATATAAGTAAATATGATTGTAGCCATCGTCTTGCCCCACATAAACAAAATGTTCACCATCGGGAAGAAACTGTATATTGTCCAACACATTTTCGGAAATAAATTTATCTTCACGAACCGTCAATAATACATTGGCAACACCAGATGCAGGATTGGCAACAAAAAGCTCCAGATTGTTTTGCATCCGATTCATTTTAACCACTCCCAGCTTGTCTGGATTAAAACTCCAGCGAAGGCGTGGAACATACACATCATCCATCACCCCAATATCCATAGTTTTGGTGGTTCGGTTTTTCACATTAAAAACATGAACCGACACCTTAGAATTAGCCTCCCCCGCCTTTGGATATTTAAACTTGTATTGTCCGGGATATAAAGCGTACTGCTCACGAATTGGGTGAGAACTCTTATACAAAGGGAAAGAGAATTCTTTCACTTCCGATTCGTCAAACTTCACATAAGCAAGGTCTTCACTATCGGGCGACCATTCGAAAGCCCGGTTGTAACCAAACTCTTCCTCATAAACCCAATCGGGAATCCCATTAATTATCAAATTCTCTTCGCCATCCTCGGTGATAGCACTGGTGGTTCCAAACCGAAGTTTTTTCAGGTAAATATTGTTATTTCGAACATATGCAATTTTGTAACTATCGGGAGAAAATGCAGGCACCTGTTGCTTTCCTTCTTCTTCCAGAGGAACCAGCTCACGGTATTTGCGGTCGTAAACGTAATAATTGGCCAGAAAAGAGTGACGATAAATACGTTCCACATTATTGTGAACCAATATTTTTGTCTCATCAGGACTAAACTCGTACCCGGCAATACGTTCTACTTCAGAAGGATTACGTTTGATGTTTTCAATATCGAAAACAACCTCAACAGCCTCCCCTGTTTTGTAGGAATATTTAACAATCGTTGTACCTCCCTCTTCAAGAGCAGTATAATGAAGACCATCCTGCATCGACCGGAGCCCGTCAATTTTTTCGGCCTTGAAAACACGCTCTTTGGTAAGATCTTCCAGCCTAATTTGCCGGGTCTGAGAAACGGATACCTGTCCAAAGAGTATCGTTGTTAAAAGTAATATTGTGAATTTTTGCATAATAATGAACTATACTTTGCTGTTCGTGATATTTATCTTATTTATTATCTGACTTCCGGCACATGGCCAAAGTTACCGTTTCATCAGCACTTCGTAAAATCCTTACAAACACCTGATAATTGGCTACTTGCAGACCAAGACATTTAAACGGCAACTTTCTCAGTATAAAAGCTTGGCGTCATTGCGTCTCTGCGTTTAAGCTTTTTTTAACGGACTTTTGTTACAATAAACTCATTCAAAAAAACAAAAATAAGGACAATTTGCCATTTAACCTGATTAAACCATGAATCTTCGTAATAGATTATTTATGATTCAAAAGGGTCACGTGGTGGCTCAATGGAAGCAAATTATCCTTTATATTCAACGCGAACAGGTTTCTTTCCGTGAAAAACCACCAATACAAAAAACACAACCATGCAAAGAGCAATGGCTGCCTTAACAGGATTTTGACAACTCCCAAAGAGATCTTTTTAAAGCCCCCTGTAAACGATCCGGCAGTTCCGGATATCACCTACTCAAAAAATATTAACGGATAATTCTTTCCCAGATTGTTTAAACCAAATATCTGAGCAGCCTCTTTGGAATTAATTACAAAGTTGGCACCAAAACTAAAGTCCATTGCAAACGAAACAAATAAGTAGAGAAACGGAGCTAAGTGCAGAATTCATATCAATGGCGTAAAGCTCCCTATCATCATCAAAGAGAGCGGTATCTAAACTTTACCGCCAATATAATCTATTGGAGCCACCCCCGGAACAAACGACCTCAAATATATTATTTATACATTTTTCACATATCATGATAACCAAAAAACAAAAAAAAGGTTGTTTCTTTGCACTCAATAGAATTTTACGTATTGCACTTCTTTTACGCTTCCTCAAACTGAAATGCCTTGCTACACTTCTATTTAAGTTCTTTTTATTTACATTTTATGATAGCACAAAAAAGCGCAAATGCAGAGCTTTCTCCTAGCAGGTCTGAGCAACAGCAATGCTCTGAAGTGTGAATCATCTCAAACATTTTTTTAATGAATCTTTTTGTAGCAAAGTTAAGCGACGCAACAACAAGCGAAGACTTAAACGATTTGTTCGCCGAATATGGCGAAGTAGTATCAGCCAAAGTAATTATGGACAGGGAAACCGGTTCTTCAAAACGCTTTGGTTTTGTTGAAATGAAAGAAGAAGACGCAGCTCAGAAGGCCATCAAAGACCTTAACGAGTGTCTCTTCGACAACAGCCCCATCGTGGTAAAAAAGGCCCGTCCAAAAGGCGAAGGTCGTGAACGTTCATTCGGTGGTGGCGGTAACCGCAGCCAGGGACAACGCAGATACTAAAAAACAATATTAAAAAGGGGTGATTGCAGCACAGCAATCACCCCTTTTTATTTATAATTTAATCTAAAGCATTACAAACAATCGACTTTCTTAATCCACTCTGATTTTCCCAACCAGCTTTTTCACCTTCGAAGGAATACCATCGGTTATCATGGCCTTATGAATTTCTTCCGGGAAAAATATTACAAATCCGCCCTTTGGAAAATTCACTTTCATTCCTGAATCGCCTGTAAACAAGGTACAATCTTTTTCCTTATCGTAGGGAACTTCCACATCCATTTTGTATTCCTCTGCAAATTTAATCAACTCATGTCCTTCCAATATGTAATGAATATCGATGTGCTGTTCGTGAGATTCCCAGACAGCCTCATCTTCCGATAGCGTAGATTGTTGCATGGCATTCACAAAAACATTATTCCCACTCAATTCAACCTTCCCTGGTTTAAAATCAGAAGGATCCAGATTCTCCATATAATCCAGTACAATTTCCATTGCAGGGTGCAACATATAATAGCGTGCTGCATTTTCAAACGTGTCAATAACCATATCTTTTTTTTTACAAAGAAAATACATTACGGGAATACAAACCCAAAAAAACGGTCAATTTTTACAAAATCAATTACTGATGTCTTTTTAACGGACCGAGATTACTTCATTAGGTTGCCCAAGTCAGGTTTTGTAACAAACAACACATCGATCTGGAACAAAAACTAAATATGTCGTAAATTTAATTAAACCAAAATTTGAAACCTATCACTGTTGGCCGAAAAAAATTGAGATTACTTCACTGCGAAAAAAAGAAGCAATCTATTCTTAAAACAAAAGATTCCTCTATTACCAGTGAAAAACTATATGATTCTATACAAACATTAAATCAGACACACAACCATTGACAAAACAATCAATATGGAAATAAAATTAGTTTGCACACAACCAAATGAACGCTTTACGAACCAACAATAGTTTTTACCTAATCTTTACAGCGAAACAACATCAACAACACCCCTTTGTATTACAACAACTTAGCCCAAACAACAGAAACTCACTGACACCAGGGCGGGAATTCATTTTTTTCCCGTTCAAATAATTTGATTATTTTTGTGGCGCAGAAACAATCGATTACCACAATTCATTACAACTCATCAAAGCTGATTCACGAATACTGACCCAATAAACTGATTATTCACCAAACTGAATATTATGGCAATTTTCACAACAAATCAACAAAGAATTGCAACAAAAATTGATTCATCTTCCGAACTGGCTAACTGGCGGGACTGGAAATGGCACCTCAAGCACTCAATAAAAACCATTGAAAAGTTTGAGGAGTTGACGGGAATAAGATTTCCGGAGGATGAAAAAAAACAACTCGAAGAAACCAAAGGGAAATTCCCTCTCAGCATTACACCTTACTACCTTTCCCTGATTAAAAAAGAAAATTTCAGACACGACCCTGTTTACAAACAATCGTTTCTCGACAACCGGGAATTGCATGTTGCCCAGCACGAAATGGGTGACCCCTTGTCGGAAGATACAGATAGTCCGGTTCCGGGAATTACCCACCGCTATCCCGACAGAGTTCTTTTTCATGTCAGTAATGTGTGTGCAATGTACTGTCGCCACTGTACAAGGAAAAGAAAAGTAGGCGATCAGGATTTTGTTCCGGGAAAATCACAAGTTGAAATAGGCCTGGATTACATTCGAAAAACCCCTCAGGTAAGAGACGTACTGCTTTCTGGTGGAGACCCTTTCCTGCTCTCGGACGATTATCTGGACTGGATTCTTACCGAACTGAGAAAGATTGACCACATACAGGTCATTCGTATTGGAACCCGTACACCTGTTGTACTTCCCTATCGAATTACTGATGACCTGGTTAACATGCTCAAGAAGCATCATCCAATCTGGATCAACACCCACTTCAACCACCCCAGGGAAATAACTTCATCATCGAAAGAGGCACTCAGGAAGCTTGCTGATGCAGGTATTCCTCTGGGTAACCAATCAGTATTGCTGGCCGATGTGAACGACTGCCCGAGGATCATGAAAGACCTGGTACACAAGCTGGTTGCCAACCGGGTTCGTCCATACTATATGTATCAGTGCGACCTGTCAGAAGGTCTTTCTCACTTCCGCACTCCTGTAGGTAAAGGAATTGAAATTATCGAAAGTCTGATCGGTCACACCAGCGGTTTTGCTGTTCCGACTTATGTAATTGATGCACCGGGTGGCGGAGGAAAAATTCCGGTAATGCCCAACTACATTATTTCCTGGTCAACGAACAAGGTAATTCTGCGAAACTATGAAGGGGTAATTACTTCCTATCAGGAACCCGACAATTACCAGCAGACCACTTGTGACCGAAATTGTGACAATTGCAATCTTGAACTGGACTTACAAGAGGGTTACGAAGACAATGCCATTGGAATAGAAAAATTACTGTCTGATTACGACGATGCCATATCACTGGTGCCGGAAGACAACGAACGAATTCAAAGAAGGGACGATAATGGACAAGACTGAGAAACTCGGACAATCGACCATACAGCATGGGCCCGAGAGCAACAGGGTTTATCTCATGCACCTGTGGCCATCCGACTTTCCCGGAATTATTGATAAGCTGGACACTTTGGCAAAGAATAATGGTTATACCAAACTCTTTGTCAAAGTCCCCTCCAGATACGGAGCTGCTTTTCGAATGGCCGGATATGAAACAGAAGCGCTGGTGCCGGGATTTTTCAATGGCGCCGAAGATGCACTTTTTCTGGTTAAATATCAGGATGCTAAAAGGAGAAAGCCCAACACGGATGAGATGAAAGTATTTCAGGAACTTCTGCTGTCAGAGGTGAACAATGAAATTCCCGGATTGGATGACTCCCATATTTTGAGACTGTTGACACCTGAAGACACCAAAGAAATGGTCGGGGTTTTTGCCCAGGTATTTGACAGTTATCCGTTTCCAATTTTCGACACAGAATTTCTAAAAAAGGAAATGAGTGAAGAAACCCGCTATTTTGGTGTGTTTCAGGATGGAAATTTGGTAGGCATTAGTTCTGCAGAATGCAACGACTCTCTCAGAAATGCCGAGATGACAGACTTTGCAGTACTTCCCACCCAACGCGGAAAAAAAATTGCGATACATCTGTTAAGGGCTATGGAAAACCATCTGAAAGACAATGGATTTAAGTCATTTTACACCATTGCGCGACTAAAATCCCCATCCATGAACAAAACATTTATGAACAACGGCTATCGTTATACCGGAACTTTAGTTAACAACACCCACATTGCCGGACAGATTGAAAGTATGAATGTCTGGTATAAAACAGTATAGCGGTTGGCGGTTGGCTCATAGCTCTTGGCTCGAATTCAACAATAATTATGCACGTTAAGGGGATATTGGCAAGGTATCAGAGCTCAAACCCTGAAAAAAATTCAAACAGTTTCTATATAACTATGAAAAAACTTCAGCTTTCCAAGAGGGATGCTGACGTTTTTTTTAAATAGAACCACTATGCATTTAGTCGATTTCATCATCATATTTGTTTACATCATCGCCATGCTCATGGTAGGACTTTGGTTTCACAGAAAAAACCAGAGTTCTGAAGACTATTTTGTTGGAGGACGAAAAATGACACGCTGGCACCTCGGATTGTCTGTGGTGGCCACTGATGTGGGTGGTGGTTTTTCAATTGGTCTGGGAGGCCTTGGTTTCGCAATGGGTTTATCGGGTTCGTGGATTCTCTTCACCGGACTAATTGGTGCCTGGCTCACAGCTGCAGTTTTGATTCCGCGAGTTTACCAGATTGCTTTTACCAGCAAATTCCAGACGTTCCCTGAAATGCTAAGCCATCATTACGGAAGCAGGGTAGCATTCTGGGCCGGTATCATCAGTGCCATCGGCTATCTGGGATTTACCAGTAGCCAAATTCTTGCAGGTGCAAAATTGACCTCAGGAACCATCGACGGACTGAGTGTAAACAATGCCGCCCTGATTATGGGAATCATTGCCGTGGTTTACACAGCCCTGGGCGGAATAAAAGCTGTTATCTATACCGATACCATTCAATGGACAATATTGCTGTCGGGTCTAATTTTTGTGGGAGTACCATTTGCTGTTCACAGCATCGGAGGGCTCGACGTACTGCGGGCTTCTGTGGATAAGGAAATGCTTTCACTAACCAATATTAAAGGTTCGGTTCTTATCAACTGGGCCTTTTCCATTATCCCCATCTGGTTTATCGGAATGACCCTTTATCAAAGGATTTATGCAGCATCTTCACGAAAAGAAGCACAGCGCGCCTGGTTCCTGGCCGGCTTGTTTGAATATCCGGTAATGGCATTTCTGGGTGTTTTTCTTGGGTTGATGGCCAAAGTTGCCATTGACCAGGGGGTCGTGCCGGCTGAAGCCGCCATAGGTATAGACAGTGAAACGGCCATGCCGATGATGCTTAAATACATTCTGCCCACCGGAGCCTTAGGAATAATCCTGGCCGCATATTTTTCTGCCATTCTATCCACAGCAGATAGTTGTCTGATGGCATCCTCCGGAAATTTTGTAACGGATATTTTCAAAATCAAAAAAAACGGAAACACACTTAAAGCATCTCAGATAATGACATTTGTTCTGGGAGCCCTGGCTCTTGTTCTGGCATTGTTCATGCCAAGTGTGCTGGATTTAATGTTACTGTCTTACTCCTTTATGGTCAGCGGACTACTGGCTCCGGTTATCGGATTTATATTCTTTAAATCACCAAAGCCGCAGGCAGGGCTGTCATCAATGGCTGCGGGAGCTGCAGTATTTGCTTTTTTTCATTTCTCGACAATCGAACTGCCCTATGGATTTGACCCGGTAGTTCCGGGCGTTTTGGCTTCAGTATTTACGCTGATTGTGGTCCAAAAATCCATTAAGTAAAAGATTAACTACTTTTAAGTTCAGATTTTGGCTGGCAAAAAACATGCTTTCCTTTATTTCAAAAGAATATTCATTACAAATTATTGCTGCGCAATTATTTCTCTGGTCCACGATTTTACGAATTTCACGAATTCTGGCAGGCAAGCGGCAGAGCCGAGCGGAAAAGCTATCACACAGCTTCTTTGAAAACGGCAAAGCCGTTTTATGTCGCACTAAGATGGACGATTAAAATTCATAGATGCCAAGTAAGAAATGGCGTTAGCCATTGTTTCAAAAAAGAAGAATTCAATTTCAGGATGTGATTTTCGTGGCAGCAGAATAAAATTCGGGAAACCTTATTCAGGAGCAATATCCGACTCAAAGTCACCGGATATCAAAGGCATTTCATCAACGCTGCTGTTTTCAATTTCCAGCATCTCTATCAGCAAATCCAACGCACTCCCTATCCTGTCGAGTTCATCAACCGATAAACCTTTCAGCTTTTCGTCCAGTCGCTGCTGCAACAAATCGGGTGTACGCTCCAACAAGGTGTCCCCCGAGGATGTCAATGCAATATGCATAACCCTTTTATCACCCGACTTGGGCAAACGGGCCAGAAAACCTTTCTTTTCCAGGCGACCAATAATACCGGTCACAGTGCTGGAGTTCAGATTTAGATGGTCTCGAATAGAGCGCTGAGTCGCCCGATACCCCGGAGAAGCTTTTAAATATTCAAGACACAGAATCTGGGGAATACTGACGCCAAAATCCTTTTGAACTTTTTTGGATTCAAGATTGATAGACCGTACTATACGTCGAATTTTTATTAAAATCTTTTTGTAATCCATTTTACTACTCAACAGTTAATTTTAAAAATTGCTGACAAAGAAAATCAAGTTCGTACTCTTTTATCAGACTACAACAATTTTTTTCTCCAAACGGAAAACCTCGGCCGCAGCATAACGGTTCGTAAGCCTGACATCAAAACGATCTGCCAATGCCTGAAAAGCCGCGAGTGCCATTTGAGGGGTGTTGTTTTCGGCCGATAAATGCGACAGAAAAACCACCTCCAGATTTTCTCCTCCCGAAGATTTCAAAAGTTCCACTGCCTGAGAATTAGAGAGATGTCCCACATCTGAAGCCACCCGATTTTTCAAATGCACTGGATATGGTCCGTTCCACAACATATCCTCATCATAGTTTGATTCCAGAAAAATAGCCTGACAGGCGGAAAAATGCTGAATCACATTTTCACAGGGAGAACCAATATCAGTCATAACACCAATACTCATTCCGTCATGCTCTATTCTGAAACTGCAGGGTTCTGCAGCATCATGCTGTTTAAGAAATGTATGTATGCTAAATCCTCCAATTTCAATACTGTCTCCGGGAAAAAAGTGCTTAATCATTGCCGGTCGGTTTGGTCCCCAGCTTTTCGCAAGTGCCTTTGCAGTAATATAAACCGGCACCTCCAACTGCTTACTCAACACGCGGACTCCCCGAAAATGGTCAGCATGCTCGTGCGAGATAAAAATACCTTTTATTTTTGAAGCATCCAGTCCTTTCTCATTCATTCGTTCCAACACCTGACGACGGCTAATTCCGGCATCTACCAATATCGCTTCACTGTCATTACCTATGTAGTAGCAGTTTCCGTTACTGCCGGATGCCAAAGCACAAATTTCAATCATTTCTCTACTTTAATATTATTTGTGGAGATGAATTTCCAACATATTGCCTCAATGCCTCTGAGAGCATTTCAGTAGCTCGTTCCAACCCTTCTTTATCTCCATCGAAAGAGGGAATAATCATAAGCACACTTTGAGTTTCTGAATCAATAAGAGTCCGGGCAGAATCACTGGTGGGGGATCCAAATGCACCAGTTGAATCCCTGAAAACCGGCAGGTTTTCAATATTGAGGTCTCCCCGTCCTATTCCCTCGTATGGTTCTCCCGCTTTGCCCTTACCCAGCGAAACATCTCCATTAATACGGCTTAGGTCGTATCCGCAAATCGAAAACCCTGTCTTCACAGAAACCAGATTCAGACAATCCACCACATTATTGACGTGATACAAACCTTTGCCTTTACTCACCCTCCGAAGCAAAGACTCCGCAGCTGGCCGGTATCGGTTCGGGTCTTTTCCCAACGCTCTGTAAGATTGCTTTAATGCCTTAACCGGTGGCAGTTCCCTTATTGTTTCAGCATCAAGCTGAGTGGACAACAAGTCAATTTCATTCTTCATCTTTTGAACCAATTCTTCGCTCGCTTCTTCAACGATTACAGAAGAAAGTAAACAACCCAATTTCAAGTCGGAAAAAACTTCAGATATTTCCGGAAGAAAATTTATTTGAGGGAATTCCATTATACTAAATTGTTTTAACAACTCTCAGCCAATTAAAACATTCGGCCCTTGTGCTCTTGCGTTTAAGCTTTTCGTTAAACGGACTGTTGATTTTTAGGATTGTGCTAAAATACCAAATTTTCATGAATCGGCCTCAATTCTTAAGGATTGGATTTGGCCTGATTTATTCACAAATAATCTCCTCAATATGATTCATGAATAAATGGGGTTAGAGGCAGTCGGGATAATTGCTATTTTTGCAACTTAGAACTTTAATATGACTATGACAAACTTGATACCTCAAAAGATAAAAGCTGTGCTTTTTGACATGGATGGCGTGCTATATGACAGTATGAAGCACCATGCCGAAACCTGGATTGAAGCCTTCAAAAAATTCGATATCGACTTTCCCCGAAAAGAAGCCTATTTAAACGAAGGCAGCACCGGAGATTTCACAATCAGAAAAGCTATTAAACAGATTTGCAACAGAGAAGCCACCCCTGAAGAGATAGAAGGCATCTACGAAGAGAAAACCAGGCTCATGCATCTGCGCCCCAAAGCAGATAAGATTCCAGGGATGCAAACGCTCATGAACAAAATAAGAGAAGCAGGTAAGAAGATTGTTGTTGTCACCGGAAGCAAGCAACCCATATTGCTTGAAAGGCTGCAGAAAGATTTCGGCGTCCATCCCGATGATGTGGTATCGGGTTACGATGTTACGCATGGCAAACCTCACCCCGAACCATACCTCATGGGATTGAAAAAAGCAGATATACCGGTCGAAGAAACCATCGTCATTGAAAATGCACCACTGGGAGTGGAATCAGCAATCGATGCAGGGATTTTCACCATTGCCATTAATACAGGCCCCCTGGAAAAGCAGGTTTTGTTTGATGCAGGTGCGAGCGAGGTTTTCGATACAGCAGAAGAGATTGATGAGTTTTTAGAAAAAATATCAGTAGTGTCCGACAAAAAAAGCGTTTAACTTTTTGCGCTCAAGCCGCGCGGG
>NZ_JADQBH010000199.1 GCF_016278715.1 Marinilabilia sp.
GCTCTTCCGATCTAGGCATTTTAACGGGTTCATCCCGGCCAAATGTGGGAATAGATATTTCATCGGTCTGGTCAAAGTCAATGGAGGGCACCATGTTGAATTTTCCCAATGATTCCCTTACGGCAGCACTAACAATCTTCCATACCGACCGCTCGTCTTCAAATTTTATTTCCGTTTTGGTGGGATGGATATTCACATCGATTAGTGAAGGATCCGTCTCAAAGAAGAGAAAATATGGAGGGCAATGGTCGGCGGCTACCAGGTTTTCGTAGGCTACCATGACCGCTTTATGGAGATAAGGGCTTTTCATAAACCGGTTGTTGACAAAGAAAAACTGGTCGCCCATAGTTTTACGGGCGGTTTGTGGTTTCCCAATAAAGCCGTGAATGTTGACAAGGGAGGTTTCTGTGTCTACCGGAACCATCAGTGCACTGGTTTGTTTGCCTATGACATCATTGATGCGTTGTAATAATTTTCCTTTGGGAAGATGGAAAAGACGCTGGTTGTTGTGGGTCAGAGAGAACGCAACGTCCGGGTTGGCCAATGCAATGCGCTGAAATTCATTGACAATGTGGCGCATCTCGGTGGCATTGCTTTTCAGAAATCTGCGACGTGCCGGCACATTGAAAAAGAGATTTTTGATCAGAAAATTACTTCCCGGACTGCAGGTTACGGGTTCCTGGGTTTCTACTTTCGATCCTGAAATTACAATTCTGGTACCCAGTTCCTGCTCATGAGGTCTGGATTTCAGCTCCACCTGTGCCACCGCAGCAATAGATGCCAGTGCCTCACCACGGAATCCCATAGTGCGGATGGCAAATAAATCATTGGCTTCTCTGATTTTTGAAGTAGCGTGGCGCTCAAAAGACATCCGGGCATCTGTCTCGCTCATGCCACAGCCGTTATCAATGATTTGTACCAATGTTCGGCCGGCATCTTTGACGATGATTTGTATTTCGCTACTTCCGGCATCAATGGCGTTTTCCACCAGTTCTTTGATAATGGACGCAGGTCTTTGAATTACTTCTCCTGCAGCTATCTGGTTGGCAACCGAGTCGGGGAGTAATTGAATGATATCTGACATTGGCCTTCGCTTCTACTTTTTTAATTCAGTGTTGGTTCAGTGATTTACATCAGAAACTGGCTGTACCATTCTGAAGCAGCGTTGAGTAAATAGTAAAAAACGGCCATTAACAAAACAAGGATGATAACCAGTCGAAGGTTCGATTTTTTCCTTTCACTTCGGCCTACTTCAAAGTGCGATTTGATTCGTCCTCGCATTCCGCCTCTGATTCTTTCCTTGTAGCCACGCTCATCACTTTGTTCCTCCACTTCAACGCCCATCTCTTTTTTGATACGGCGCAATCTCTCTTCACGTTCCTCTTTTTCCGGATTGAAATATATCGGATCGTACCGGAATCTGCGATGCTGCGGAATTTTAAAAAAGGTAATTCTCATAATCCATCTTTTAAGATATACAAAAGTAATAAATCCCCTGTTTCTTTCTGCTATTTTATTGGTTTCTCTTTTTGTTCTTAGTTTCCGGGATATTATTCTAATTCCTGTTTTATAAAGGTAACTCAATGAGCGCTTTATTTGTTTGCTTTTTTTGTTTAAATTGGGGTTCGAAACCAAACCCAAAATTATGTTAGTAAAAACTTTTGGTGCCGCAGTTACCGGCATCGATGCCCTTACTATTACCATTGAGGTGAATGTTACCCGTGGTATTCGTTTCTTCCTGGTCGGATTACCCGACAATGCCGTTAAAGAAAGCCAGCAACGTATCGAATCCGTATTCAAAGAACTGGGGCATAAATGGCCCGGTAAGCGCATTGTGGTCAATATGGCTCCTGCCGATACCCGCAAAGAAGGTTCTGCCTATGATCTGCCTATTGCAATAGGCGTTCTGGCTGCCGACGAGCAAATTCGTTCCGACCGAATTTCAAATTTTATGATGATGGGTGAGCTCTCTCTCGATGGTTCGGTTCATCCCATCAAAGGGGCGCTTCCCATTGCCCTTAAAGCCCGGGCTGATGGGTTTAAAGGGTTTATTGTTCCCAAAAAAAATGTCAGAGAAGCCGCAGTGGTAAAAGGACTTGAGGTTTACGGAGTCGAAACGTTTAAGGAGGTGGTTGACTTCCTTGTGGGACAGCTGGACCTGAAACCTGAAGTTGTGGATACAGAAGCTGAGTTTTTGAAAGAACAATCCCGAAGTGAAATAGATTTTGCTGATGTTAAAGGTCAGGAGAGTGTGAAGCGTGCACTGGAAGTGGCTGCATCAGGGGGACACAACATTATAATGGTCGGTAGTCCCGGTTCCGGAAAATCGATGCTTGCCAAAAGAATTCCTACCATCTTACCGCCTTTGTCCCTTGATGAGGCTCTTGAAACAACCAAGATTCACTCGGTGGCCGGAAAACTTAACGGGGATATCTCATTGCTCACACGGCGCCCTTTCCGAAGTCCGCATCACAGTATCTCGGATATTGCACTGGTAGGGGGAGGGTCTTTTCCACAACCCGGCGAGATCTCCCTTTCTCATCATGGCGTCCTTTTTCTGGATGAATTGCCCGAATTTAAGAGGTCGGTACTGGAGGTAATGCGTCAGCCGCTCGAAGACAGAACCATTTCTATTTCCCGTGCCCGTTTCACGGTGGATTATCCCGCCAGTTTCATGATGGTGGCCAGTATGAATCCTTGTCCCTGTGGTTTTTACAATCATCCCGATAAACAATGTGTTTGCAGTCCCGGTGTGGTTCAGAAATATTTGGGACGCATTTCCGGGCCGTTGCTCGATCGAATCGATCTCCATATTGAAGTTGTTCCCGTTCCGTTTGAGAAGCTGGCAGGGCAAAAACCAGCCGAGAGCAGTGAATTAGTTCGTCAAAGAGTCATTAAAGCCCGCAAGATTCAGACCGAACGGTTCAGAGAATTCCCGGATGTTCATTGCAACGCTCAAATGAATACCAAACTGCTTGCCCGTTATGCAACACCGGATGAGGGTGGCCAAGCCATTTTGAAAAACGCAATGGAGAAACTGGATTTTTCCGCACGCGCGTACGACCGGATATTGAAAGTGTCTCGTACCATTGCAGACCTTGAAGGATCGGAGGAAATTGAAGCATACCATGTGGCCGAGGCAGTGCAATACCGAAATCTTGACAGAGCAGGATGGGCCGGTTAATTCGTTCTTGTAAATGACCGTTTCAAAAATGAGAATAACCCAGTCGCTGGTGTTTTCTTACACAATACGCGGATGATGTTTTATAAAAGTCTGTTTGAGAGTTGTTTGCATGCAAAAAAGGGTAAGGGCATTTTTCTAATGCTACGAGCTTTTTGCCTTTGCGTCTCAGTGTTTAGGCTTTTAAACTGACTGTTTGTTCCAGGTCTAATTGGAAATTATGCTTTTCTTTGCAACAAATGAAAAGAAATATTGGTTACTTGCTTAGGATAGTACTATTTTATGACAAAAAAGAAAAACGATCGCATTATGTCAGCTAACAGCTTAATGGATCCTATTGGAAGGCTTATGGGACTTAGATACAAATCACACCCCTGGCACGGGATTGATATTGGAGATAAAGCTCCGGATATCATCAACTGTTTTATTGAGGTGGTTCCTACCGATACCATCAAATACGAAATTGATAAAGTGAGTGGGTACCTGCGTATTGACAGGCCTCAGAAATATTCCAATGTGAGTCCTACTTTGTATGGTTTTATTCCGCAAACCTATTGTGGCAAGAACGTTGGAAGTTTCTGCAGCGAAAAAACCGGGAAGAAAGAGATTAACGGGGACGGAGACCCGCTGGATATTTGTGTGCTTACCGAAAAAGATATTACTCATGGTGACATCATTGCGGAAGTGATTCCCATTGGTGGTCTGCGCATGATTGACGGAAATAAAGCGGATGATAAAATTATTTCGGTACTGAAAGGGGATGTGGTGTATGGCGATTTTACGGATATTTCGGATTTGCCTGAACTGGTAATTCGCCGGCTCAAGCATTATTTTTTAACCTACAAGGATATGCCAGGGATGAATCGTGAATCGGAGATTACGCATATTTACAATGCCGAAGAAGCCCGTGAGGTAATAAAACTTGCAGTATTAGATTACGAGGGGCGGTTTGAAAATCTTAGAAATGCCCTGAGTAATTATTAACAAAAAAGCCGCGGTTAGCGGCTTTTTTGTTAAAAGGTTTTTTTATTTTTCTCCAATACTAAAGTAGCTGATGGCTTTTCGGAGGTTTTCTATCTCTTCAGAAAACTCATGCGACATACCATTGATATTTTCGGAGGTTTGTGCATTCATTTGCGAAACTTTGTCCAGTTCCATCAACGCATTGTTGATCTGTGTGGCACCTGCATCCTGTTCTTTCGAAGCTGAAGCTATTTCAAGTACCAGTTCGTTTGATTTGTTGATTTTTGGCAGGAGATCTGCAAATATCTGCATTGCATTTCTGGCGTTATCCACACTGTTGGTTGACAACTGATTAATTTTTGACGCATTTACCCGGCTACGTTCGGCCAGCTTTCTTACCTCCGCAGCAACTACCGCAAATCCACGGCCTTGTTCTCCTGCGCGGGCAGCCTCAATGGCCGCATTAAGCGAAAGAATGTTGGTTTGTCGGGCAACATCTTCAATAAGCACCACGCTTTGGTAAATATTTTCAATGGCCGCAACTGCTTCACGCAGAATTTTTTCTCCGTTTTGAGCATCTCCGGCAGCTTCGGATACCAGTCGCTCTGTCTGTCGGGCGTTGTCGGCATTCTGACTGATATTTGAACTCATCTGCTGCATGGACGCCGACAATTCTTCGGTAGAACTGGCCTGTTCGGTGGCACTCTCGGAGAGCGATGCAGCTGAATTGTTCATCTCCTCACTTCCCACATGCACGATTTCTGCCGCATTCATGGCCTGATGAATCATTTTTGAGATCTCTTCTTTCATTGCTGCAAATGCTCTGGACAGCTGTCCCAATTCGTCTTTGCGGGTAGAGAAAGTTTCCCGGATGCTTCCTGTCAGGTTTCCATCTGCAAACTGGCGCGCCAGTGAAGAAATCTCCACAAGGGGAGCTGTTATGTTTCCTGCAAGCCATAGTACTACAAACGTTGTGATGGCAAGGAAGATGATACTCAGAATAATGCTTGTGGTTTTGATGGGTTGAATGATCTCCAGCAATTCGGTTGTTGGAGCCATTAAAAGGGTTGTCAATCCTGTGTTGCCTACTGGCATGGAAACCATTTCGAAATCGGTTCCGTTAAGTTTATATCCGTTTAGAATGGTGGTTTCGCCCTTCTCGAGTAATTGAGCTTTCAGACCCTCTTCCAGAATGGTATTTATATTCATATTGATTTCGTCCTCACTTCCCGAAATCAATATTTTTCCGGTATTATCAACCATCCACATACGGCTGTTGTCGGTAATTTGCCGTTCGTTGAAAGCTGATATAATTTCAGAAGGGTTAACGCTAACTCCGGCCACGCCTATCGGACTTTCCGGATTGCCCATCAAAACATTGTAAAAGAAAAGCGTTTGATCCAATTCAGCATTGTAATCGTAACTCAACGCGCTTTTCTGGCCTGATTTGATTGACTGGAAAAACCAGGAGTCGTCTTCATCGCCTGAATCTACAACATCAATTAATTGGAAATTTTCGGTATAGTAATTTCCGGTGAATTTATTAACTGCAAAAACGGAGGGGTACCCCATTTTCTCGGCAAACATGTCAATCTTGCTTAATGCCAGATGTCTGAGACTGGTATCAGCTTCTGATGATTGAAACCACTTGATGAGCAAAGGGTCATCTGCCAGTGCTACAGAGGCCTCCATGCCTTTTTCCAGTCGTGATTTCAGATCGCTTTGTGCTGCCTCAACAAATGCAGTTAGCTGTTTTTCTCTGACGTCTTTTAGCAAAGTGCGCTTAACGGTAGAGTAGCTGATGACTGATTGGATCACAATGATGGCTGCGATCAAAATTCCGAAAGAAACCAATAGCTGGTCTCTTAATCGCTTAAAGCGATTGAGTGTAGTAAAATTAAAACCCATAATAACCCCAATTCAAAATAATATACAAGGCGGCTTACGTGTTTTATAATTCAGAGTTTGATTGTTTTTGCTTTTTTAAGAATTTGTTGTTTTTTGTCACAAAAACGCTGCGGGTCAGCTGGCTGCGATGTGAAGAAATCTGCAAGTTTCCGAGGGATTGGCTATATTTGTCTCAATTGTTAATTTATTGTAATGTCAGATATATCGGTTATTATAGTTGCAGGTGGCAGGGGGCTTCGCATGGGACAGGATATTCCCAAGCAGTTTATTCCGCTTGCAGGTCGTCCGGTTTTAATGCATACTATGGAGCGTTTTTACCGCTTCAATGAGGCGTTAGAGATCATACTGGTTTTGCCTGAAGATCAGTTTTCCTATTGGCAGGCTCTTTGCAGAAAGGGGGATTTCAGGCTTAAATATGTTCTGGTTGAAGGGGGAGATACCCGTTACCAGAGTGTGAAAAATGGACTCGAAAAGGTGACCGGTAACGTTGTGGCAGTGCACGATGGCGTACGTCCTTTTGTGAGCAATGAAACTATTGAGCGTTGTTTTCATGCAGCTCAAAAATACGGGGCCGTAATTCCGGTAATGGAGCTGGTTGATTCAATACGCAAAGTTGAAGGCGACAGCAGTCAAATGCGGCCACGATTTGCCTACAGAACTATCCAGACTCCCCAGGTATTCCGAACTTCCACATTGAAGAAAGCTTACCAAATGCCTTTCTGTTCCGATTTTACTGACGATGCTTCTGTGGTAGAGGCTGCAGGCTATGACATTACACTCGTAGAGGGAAATAGCGAGAACATAAAAATCACTTCTCCTTTTGACCTGGTAGTAGCTGAAGCAATTCTAAAAAGCAAATTGGAAAACCTTTAGTTTTAGAATAGGTTTCTTCGTTTCACTCGCAATGAACAGCATATTCCGGGAAGAATGTCATATCTGGATGTATTAACTTGATGGAGCAGATTTTATCATGGCATCAAATACATAAACGCATTGATGTTCATGCCTGCGCCAACCGAAGTCATCATTACATAGTCGCCTGACTTCAGAGAGTGTCCTTCCATCTGGTTTTTTGTTACGAGGTCGTAAAGTGTTGGGACTGTTGCCACACTGCTGTTTCCCAGCTTGCGGATGGTCATGGGCATGGTGCTGAAATCGACTTGCTTTTCACCGTATAACCGGAAGATACGTTTCAGAATTGCTTCATCCATTTTTGCATTGGCCTGATGGATTAGAATTTTGCGGACATCCTTCAATGTTAGATTGTTTTTTTCAAGACATTCCTGAGCAACCAGGGGAACGTAGGTCAGGCCATAATTGTAAACCTTGCGGCCCAGCATCTTTACGTATTTCAGGTCATGTTTTACCTCCTTGTTGTAGGAATCTCCCATCATCAGAAGATCCAGATGTTCTTCGGTGTCGGTACGGGTAACATGTTTAAGCATACCCACCGGTTCGTCACTTTCCACAGCTTCCAGAACTACTGCCCCGGCGCCGTCTGCAAAAATCATGGAGTCGCGGTCGTGCGGATCCATTGCACGGGTTAGCGTGTCGGCACCAATAACCAGTGCACTTTTGGCATCTCCTGATTTTAGATAATAATTGGCCTGAATCATAGCCTGTGTCCATCCCGGACATCCGAAAGTCATATCGTAAGCCACTGCTTTATGACTTTTTATGCCCAGTTTCTTTTTCACGCGGGAAGCAAGAGTTGGCATGATATCCGGATAGAGGCTTCCGCTTTTCATGTCTCCCATGTTGTGAGCAATGATAATGTAATCAAGTTTCTCCCGGTCAAACCCTGCATCTTCCAGCGCTTTTTCCGCAGCAATGGTGGCGATATCTGAAGCGGTATATTTGTCTTCGGCAATTCGTCGTTCTGAGATGTCGGTGATTTGCTCAAATTTTTCGGAAATCTCCTCACCAGGGGTCTCTATTTTTGTGCCATCCTCATTGAAAAAGGAGTGGTTGGCAAATTTGCTGTTGGGAACTACAATCGGTGGCAGATAGCTTCCCGATCCGGTGATGACCGAATATAATTTTGTGGTACTCATATTGTTATTGTAATTGTAATTGATTGATTATTTTTGATAGTATTTCAACTCAAGGGATTCACCATCCCATTCGGCATAAGAGAAGTGATGTACCCAGTCGCCCAGATAGCACAACCTGCTGTTTTCCCCTATTTTGAGGTTAATCGCGACATGGCGGTGACCGAAAATAAAAAAATCGAAATGTTCGGTTTGTAATTTGTTTTTTGCAAATTTTATGAGCCATTCATTCTCCTCACCCTGAAATTTTGCAGTTTCTGAGGTTTGATTGTTTTCTCTGCTTTTGCGCGACCAGAAGTTGGCAATCCCTATTCCCCAATCAGGGTGCAGCCAACTGAAAAGTTTTTGAGCTACGCGGTTGGTGAAAACGGCTTTTAATTTTTTGTAGTCTTTCTCATCGGGTGTAAGTCCGTCTCCGTGTGCAAGAAAGAATTTTTTACCGTCGATTAGGGGGAGATAGGGCTCTTTGTGTACAATAACCCCGGTTTCTTTAGGTAGGTAGTCGAATACCCAGATGTCGTGATTTCCGGTAAAAAAATGTACCGGGATGCCGCCGTCTGTGAGTTCACATAATTTTCCCAGAAACCGTGTATGTCCTTGGGGGATCACATGTTTATACTCAAACCAGAAGTCAAAGATATCGCCCATGAGATAGATCTCCCGGGCATCGGTTTTAACTTGATCCAGCCAGGCAACAAAGCGCTGTTCGTGAACGCGATGGTTGCTGATAGTGGGGGCCCCCAGATGTGCATCTGAGGCAAAATATATTTTCTTTTTCTGCTCCAAAACCCGGAATTCCGTTTTTATTTCAGCCGACAAAGATATCTGTTTTTAATTTGATTCACCAAAAATATGATAAGTTCTGGCTGATTGTGGATTAGTGGAGGTGCTTGGTCGAATATACGATAAATTAGAAATAGAAGGGTGAGCGGCTATTACTCACCCTTATTAAAAGTTGTTAGCCGGGTTGTTGAGTTAATAATTTGTCAATATCGAAAAAGACTTTATGGTCATAGTCGGGTCTTAGTTTTACATTGAGCACATCATAGAGTTTGGAGAGTTGAAGTATGATTTGTTCCAGTTTTTCATCTTCAGCTATCAACAAATAAATGAGACTGGTTTCACCTTCGCCGATTGCGCCGCAAAGAATGCCTTCCATATTGTATCCCCTGCGGGAAAACAATCCGGTGATGTGCGACATTACTCCCGGATGATTGTTTACATGGAGTTCAATTATTAAGAGTTTTTTTGGGTTCATAATATCTCTATTTTGTGTTAAAAAATCATGTCTTTGTTTGGAGCTCCCGGTTTCACCATTGGTAAAACTATCTCAGAGGAATCGATGGGAATGTTTACCAAAACCGGGCCTTCAAAGGCCAATGCCTCAATTAGTGTTTTGGCCGGCTCCGGGGCTTCTGTAAGGTCAATACCACCAATTCCGAATGCTTTGGCCAGTGCACAAAAATCGGGTTTGGCTTCAAACTGCGTAGCCATAAAATTCTTTTTGAAGAACAGCTCCTGATGTTGCTTTACCAGTCCCAGACTATGGTTGTTGAAGACCAGCACTGTGATGTTTAGATTGTTTTCAGCCATCGTTACCAGTTCTTGTATATTCATGAGGATGGAACCGTCTCCACTGAAACAGACTACTTTTTTGTCCGGGTTGGCTAATGCTGCTCCAATGGCTGCGGGAACTCCGAATCCCATTGTTCCCAAACCGCTTGAGCTTATGAAGGTTCGGGGTTTTCGAAAGGGCCATGCCTGGACAACCCACATCTGGTGCTGCCCAACGTCGGTGCTGATGATGGTGTCGTTAGGCACGTTGTGAACTACTTCGCTGATGATGTTGAAGGGATGAAAGAGGTCGGAATCTTCCGGTGCTGAAACGTAAGGCATAGATTTTTTTACCCGGTCAA
Organism: Marinilabilia sp.; assembly: GCF_016278715.1. Taxonomy (GTDB): domain Bacteria; phylum Bacteroidota; class Bacteroidia; order Bacteroidales; family Marinilabiliaceae; genus Marinilabilia. The sequence continues at coordinate 10,020 of NZ_JADQBH010000199.1, forward strand.
TTTCTTTAAGCCATTGTTCTCTGCCATCAGAAACAATCAAAGGAAGAATTTTTTTGAGAACTTCCTCCGCTCTGGCGGTCAGACTGTATGTTGCTTTCTTAATTTTGTTGATTTCTGATGCATCAATGTCGATATGGATAATTTTTGGTTTGGTGCAAAAATTTTTACTGATCCCCGTAGCCCGGTCGTCGAATCGAGCTCCAAGAGCGATTACCAGGTCGGCTTCCTCAATGAGTGCATTGGCGTATCGTGTTCCGTGCATCCCAATCATACCCAGACTTAAACGGTGGTCGGGTGGAAATGCTCCCAGGGCCCGCATGGTATAGGTTACGGGGATGTTGTTGAATTCTGCCAACCGAAGTAAGAACCCTGCAGAATCTTCATTGTTGACACCACCTCCTGCAAGGATTACGGGTTGCTGAGCGCTATTTATCATTGCGGCAATCTCAGCGGCTTGATTTTCGGAAACTGAGGATTCATTGCTGATTTTCTTGAATTCAGGCCATTGCTCGAACTTGCAGGTTTGCTGTTGGATATCTTTGGGAATATCAATAACTACAGGCCCCGGACGACCTGATTCTGCAATATGAAAAGCTTCCGGAATAACAGTTAACAGTTCTTCGACTGTTCTTACCAGAAAGTTATGTTTGGTAATGGGGATGGTCAAACCGTAAGTGTCAATTTCCTGAAACGCATCTGTTCCGATGGCAGCGGATGCCACCTGACCCGTTATAGCCACAATAGGGATGGAGTCCAGTTTTGCATCAGCTAGGGCTGTCAACAGGTTGGTAGCTCCCGGGCCTGAAGTGGAGAAACATACTCCCGCCTTTCCGGTTGTGCGTGCCATTCCCTGTGCCATAAAGCCGGCCCCTTGTTCGTGGCGGGCAAGGATGTGGCGAATATTGCTTGATTTTAAGGCATTGTAAAGGTGCAGGTTGGCTGCACCTGGAATGCCGGCCACAGTCTTTATTCCCTTTTGTTCGAGTAAACGAACGATGATTTCGGCTCCTGTCATTTCCATGGTGGTTGTTTTAAAAAATAAAAAACCCCGTCGGGTGTGTTCACCGACGGGGTTTGTATAAATATGGTTATTAACTCCTCTTACCTGCGGTGAACACATAAATATCCCTTCACGACCACGACAGTGACCACGACGACTACATTCAGAAGGATATTTGAAAATGAGTTATTCACCTTTAATTAATGTTTTAGTTCGTAACAAATATAAATTAAAAAGAATTAAATCATTACTTCTGTTCAATAAATATTTTTCAGGACTTTGGAGAAATAAGATTTTTATATTATGTTTTTTAAATTCCACGTTTGATGAAATCAATATAGACAATTTGTGGAATTGGAAATTGGTTTTTTGTTTGGATTAGGAAAACAAAGTTCGATACTCTGTTTAATGACTGCAAACAGCTGAAAGTTAATCCATTGTAAAACCATGCAGTAGCCCACAACTCAGTCGTAATAAGAACTTTGCGTCATTGCGTCTCTGCGTTTAAGCACTTTTTTACGGACTATTGTAAATTACAGCGCTTCTTTTACTTTTTCTTCCAACAGATGACCAAACAGGTTTTTTCCTATGATGTCACCATCACGGCTGATGAGGTAATTGGCCGGTATCTGGTTGATATTATATAGGCGCGCCGGGAAAGAATCTGTGTAGCGCAGATCACTCACATTTATCCATGGCAATTCATCTTTGACAATTGCATTTTCCCAAAGCACTTTACTCCTGTCCAGAGAAACCTGATAAATTTCAAATCCCTGGTCCTCATATTGCTGATAGAGTTTTTTCAGATGGTCATTTGCGCGTCTTGAGGCTTCATCCCAGGAGGCCCAGAAGGATAAAAGGACTACTTTTCCTTTGAGTGAGGAGAGGGCTACTTCTTCTCCCTGAATGTTTTTCTCTTTAATTTCAGGAATGGTTTCTTCTGCATTTTCCTGAAGTTCTTGTGTTATTCGTTGTCTGCGCTCTTGAACTTTAGCACTTAAAACGTAGTTGTAGAGTTGTTTTACCCGGGGAGATTCAGGATACAAAAGGTTGAGACTTGTTGCAATAGTGGCAAAATAAACCTGTTCTTTTTTATCCATTACGTTAAGCACCATGGTGTTGTCGCTTAACCTCTGGAAAAGCGCATAGTAGCTGGCAAAAGATCGCGGATTGTCCATAACAAAAGACCCGATAAAACTTTTATGTTCATCGAGTTCGATTAAGAGCTGCCGGCCAATTTCATTTTTTTCCTGGGCGTTTCCGTCCGCGGGAAGTGATTCGTAAATGGTTAGGAGACTATCCACCGCTGTTCTTAAGGTTTTGAGTCTCTCGTTGAGTATTTGAACTTTCTTCGATTCGATAGAGCCTTCCAGGCGATAAGTATTTTCCAGGTTATTGGCATCTGCAGTGACTGTGACATGCTCGGTAGAGTCGAGTAATAGAGTGATGTAATTGCTTTCGGACAACTTCAGTTTAAAAAAGGTGGGGATGGCCAGCTTTTCACCGTGAAAAGAGAATTTTCCGTTCTCATCCAGTTGGATGCTGTCAACCGCAAGATCCCTGTCCAGTTGCATCTTTTCCAGCACGAGTGTGCGCTCATTGGCATTGGAGATGGTTCCTTTTATGCGATAGTTGTCACTGTAGCAACCCGATAGTGTGAGGACGATAATTGTTATTGAAAGAATGTTGATTAAAGGTCTCATTGGCTCTGTTGTAAACTTTATTTTTAAATAAGGGAATCAAAGATAAAGCTATTTTTTTATTTTGAAATAAAAAAACCGGCATCTGTTGACACCGGTTTTTGTTTATGAATCAGACAAAAAGCTTGTCCTGATTTACATTTTTGTTATGTATTCTGCAATCCAGTCTCCTACTGCAGAGGTAGAGATCGCATTTTCCTTATCCAGGTCTTCAGTTACTTTTCCCTGCTCCAGAGACGCATCCACTGCTTTGCGAATCATTTGTGCTTCCTCTTTTAGCTCGAAAGCCGATTCAAGCATCAGTGCAGCAGAAAGAATGGTTGCCACCGGATTAGCAATGTTTTTTCCGGCCGCCTGAGGATAAGAACCATGAATGGGTTCAAAGACAGAGGTGTGTAAGCCGATGGATGCAGAGGGTAAAAGCCCCAGAGATCCGGTAATTACGCTGGCTTCGTCGGTAAGGATGTCTCCAAACATATTCTCGGTAACTATTACATCAAATCGTTTTGGCCACTGAATCAGCTGCATGGCAGCATTGTCCACAAACATATATTCCACTTCCACTTCAGGATAATCAGGAGCAATTCCCTGTACGGTTTCGCGCCACAAACGGGAAGTAGCCAAAACGTTGGCTTTGTCCACAACCGTCAGTTTTTTACGACGTTTCATGGCAAAATCGAATGCCAAACGCGTGATGCGATCGATTTCCTCTGTGGTATAGATGCTGGTGTCGTAAGCTGTTTGTCCGTCTTCGGAGCGCCCCTGTGGCCGGCCAAAATAGATTCCTCCCGTCAATTCCCGAATGGCCACAAAGTCGGCTCCTTCAACCAAATCCTGGCGAAGGGGAGATTTGTGAAGAAGGGAAGGGAATGTGGCAACCGGACGAATATTGGCAAATAAACCCAGTTTTTTGCGCATAGCGAGCAATCCCTGCTCTGGACGCACTTTTGCTTTCGGGTCATTGTCGTATTTGGGATCACCGATGGCTCCAAATAACACGGCATCCGATTTCATACAAAGTTCATGGGTTTCATCCGGATAGGGGTTACCGGTTTTATCGATGGCGGTTGCACCAACAAGCGCTTCAGTGTAAGTCGCTTCGTGTCCTTTTCTTGCGAAGACGGCGTTCAGGGCCTTTTTGGCCTGTTCAACAATTTCCGGCCCGATTCCATCTCCGGCCAATACAGCAATGTTTAATTTCATTTGAAAAAATGTTATACTTCCTTGGGTAAATCCCGGGAGTGTTATTAATTTATGTATTATATTTTTTAGCGTGGGTCTATTTTCCAGTGATGACCACTCCGTTTTCTTTGTTTTCTATAATGTTCAGCATTCTCAGTGTGGCCTTAATCGCGGCTTCAGTCTGGTCGGCATCCAGCCCTCTTGTTTTAAATTCCTGGTCTTTGTATTCCCAGGTAATAACAGACTCTACCAGTGCATCGGTTTTTCCGCCGGGAGGGATAGAAACCCAGTAATCGGTGAGTATCGGATGTTCTTTGCCAAGTTTTTCATAAATGAGCCATAAAGCTTTCATGAAAGCATCGTACTGTCCGTCACCTGCGGAGGTCTCGTTGTAAGTTTCCTTGTTGATTTGAAGGCTGATGGTAGCCAATGGCTTTAGTCCTTGTACCAGAGAAAGATGGTAGTTCTTTAGCTTAATACGTTTAACCACCTGCTCGGTTTTCAGAACATCCGAAATGATGTAGGGAAGATCTTCGGGTGTTACATTCTCTTTTTTGTCACCCAGTTCAATGACACGTTTGGTTACTTTCTTCATATCCTCCGGGCCCAGTTCTATACCCAGATCTTCCAGGTTTTTCTTGATATTGGCTTTGCCCGATGTTTTACCCAGAGCATAACGCCGTACGCGGCCAAAACGTTCAGGGAGCAGGTTGTTGAAGTAGAGGTTGTCCTTGTTGTCTCCATCGGCATGAACTCCACTGCATTGAGTAAAGACGTTCTCGCCGGTTAGTGGTTTGTTGGCCGGAATGCGCACTCCGGAGAACGTTTCCACCATAGAGGATATTTTCGTGAGTTTACTTTCATCAATGGGGGTTTCCACTTTCAAGTGGTCGTTCATAACCCCGATGATGCTTGCCAGGGGGGCATTCCCGGCTCTTTCTCCCAAACCGTTTACGGTGGTGTGAATTCCGCGGACTCCTGCTTTGATTGCATAGTAAACATTGGCCACAGCCAGATCGTAATCGTTATGCGAGTGATAATCGAAATGAACATCAGGGAATTTTTCGGTCATGGTCTTACAAAATGCATAAGTCTGATCCGGGTTGAGAATTCCCAATGTATCGGGCAGCATAATCCTGCGAACACTGGTTTTCGACAGTCCGTTGACCATGAATTCCACATATTCGGGTGAGTTTAACATTCCGTTTGACCAGTCTTCGAGGTAGATATTGACGGTGATACCTCGTTTTTCAGCCTCTTCAATCACTTTTTTGATGTCAGCAAGATGTTCTTCCTTGGTTTTCCGCAGCTGTCCGGTCAGATGTTTCACCGAACCTTTGGTAAGAAGATTAAGGACTTTGCCTCCGGCTTCTTCAATCCAGTCGAGTGAAATGTTTCCATCCACGAAACCTAAAACTTCAATTCGTTCCAGGCAGTTGTGGGCTTCAGCCCATTTGGTGAGGCGTTTGACTGCTTTTAATTCCCCGTCGGAAACCCTGGCTGAGGCCACCTCAAGACGGTTGACCTTTACCTCCTCCAGTAGCAATCGGGCGATGGCCAGTTTTTCGGAATCGTTGAATGATACGCCCGTTGTTTGCTCTCCATCCCGCAGGGTGGTATCCATCACTTCTATGGTTCTCATCGGCTTTTGTTGGTAACCCCAACCATTGAAGTCAATTCAACGGCTGGGGCAGGTTTTTATTTTGACTTTTTAACCAGTGTCATGTCAAGCAAAAAATATCGCACCCGGCATCACAGATTTTGGTTTTTCTCATTTTGAAAAAAGCAAGAATCAGTTTATACGTCATTTTATTCATTATACAACACTAGTGTGAAGTATTTTCAGTCTTGTAAAGACTAGCTATGTGCTTTTTCCCAGGACTCGATTTCATTATTGATATTTAACAGATAATCGATGTCATCGAAACCATTGAGCATACACTTCTTTTTGTAAGGATTTATATCGAACGATTCCGAAGGTCCGTTAGGCTGAAGCGTAATTTTCTGATTTTCCAGATCAATTACTACTTTGGTTTTAGGGTCCTTTTCAATGGACTGAAACAATACTTCCAAAAACTCTTTGGAAACCTGAACCGGCAATAATCCGTTGTTAAGCGAGTTGTTTTTAAAGATGTCGGCAAAAAAGCTTGAAACGACAGCTTTAAATCCATATCCAACAATGGCCCAAGCAGCATGTTCGCGGCTAGATCCACTTCCGAAATTTTGTCCGGCAACAAGTATTTGTCCTGAGAAAGTGGGATCGTTCAGGACAAAATCTTTTTTAGGATTTCCTGATTTGTCGTAGCGCCAGTCGGCAAACAGATTGTCGCCGAAACCTTCGCGGGTGGTGGCTTTCAGGAATCGGGCGGGTATTATCTGGTCGGTGTCCACATTCTCGATGGGCACAGGAACGCAGGTAGATTCCAGTTTTACAAATTTATCTATTGGCATAATGTGTTGTCTTAAAAAAGGTTATCAATCAGTTACAAAGTAACCGATCCGGTTTTGTTATCATTTCTACAAAAAATCACGGGGATCAGTTATTTTACCTGTAACAGCGGTTGCAGCGGCAGTTAAGGGGCTGACCAGCATGGTGCGTGCACCCGGGCCCTGCCGTCCTTCAAAGTTCCGGTTGGAGGTAGAAACGGCATAGTTGCCTTCGGGAATTTTGTCGTCGTTCATGGCCAGACAGGCAGAACATCCCGGTTGGCGCATTTCGAAGCCGGCCTCTTCCAGAATCTGACGGATGCCTTCTTCTTCTGCCTGAGCCTCAACCTGATGGCTGCCGGGAACAATCCATGCGGTGATATTGTCGGCTTTCTTTTTGCCTTTTATGAACTCGGCAAAAGCTCTCAGGTCTTCGATGCGTCCGTTGGTACAGCTGCCTACAAAAACATAATCCACTTTTTTGCCAATCATGGCATCGCCCGGCATAAAGTCCATGTATTGCAGAGACTTACTAAATGTAGCCTGAGTCGATTTTTCGATGTCTTCCAGGTTTGGAATTGAGCTGCTGATGCCAATGCCCATTCCGGGATTGGTTCCATAAGTGATCATGGGCTCAATGTCGGATGCCTTGAATTGGAGCTCTTTATCAAATTCTGCATCAGCATCGGAGGGCAACTGACGCCACTCTTCAACTGCTTTATCCCATTCGGTTCCTTTTGGTGCAAATTCACGACCTTTTATATATTCGAATGTGGTCTCGTCGGGCGCAATCATTCCTCCACGAGCACCCATCTCGATGCTCATATTGCAAATGGTCATTCGGGCTTCCATGGACAGACTGCGGATGGAACTACCTGCAAATTCCACGAAATATCCGGTGGCCCCACCGGTACCAATCTGTGAAATGATATAGAGCACAATGTCTTTCGAAACGACCCCGTTGCCCAGTTCTCCATCAATGTTGATGCGCATGGTCTTGGGTTTGTTCTGAAGCAGCGTCTGAGTTGCCAGTACCATTTCCACTTCACTGGTTCCGATACCAAAGGCGATGCTGCCAAAAGCTCCGTGCGTAGAGGTATGACTGTCGCCACAGACGATGGTCATTCCGGGACGCGTAATCCCCAGTTCTGGTCCGATAACGTGTACAATACCGTTCCATTTGTGATTGAGGCCGTAAAGCGGAACACCGAATTCTTCGCAGTTCAGAGCCAGTTTGTTGACCTGAAAGCGACTCAATTCGTCACGAATGGGCAGTTCCTGCTCTATTGTGGGGATATTGTGGTCGGCTGTAGCGACTGTTTTTTCAGGCCTTCTGACTTTTATGCCACGGTCTTTAAGTCCGGCAAAGGCTTGGGGACTAGTTACTTCATGTACGAAATGACGGTCGATGTATAAAACACTGGGGCCACCATCAACGATGGTTACCACATGCTTGTCCCATATCTTTTCAAATAATGTTTTTCCTGCCAATGTACTGGTATTTAAGAGGTTAAAAACTTAAGTTATTTTTAATCAGGCAATTTTTCCTACTGCATCAAGGAATGCTTCCACAGATGCAGTAATGATATCGGTATGTGCAGCAAATCCATAATAGATTTGACCTTTGTGTTCTACTTGAACATGCACTTTTCCCAAATCGTCACTCCCACGGGTAATGGCTTGTATAAGGAATTCTTCAAGGCGAACCCTTCTTTTTATCAGAGCTTTTACTGCGGTGAATGCAGCGTCAATGGGGCCGTTTCCGGCGGCTGTTTCTGTAAAAACATCCCCATTGAAATTGATGCGAACGGTTGCTGTCGGAACGGTTGATTTTCCGCATACCACCTGCAACAGTTCCAGTTGGAGAGGTTTATTGGAACTGTCTTGCTCCCGACCTGCCAAAATCTGCAAATCTTCATCGGTGATATCTTTTTTCATATCAGCCAGTTCCAGAAATTTATGATAGACTTCATCAAGCTTTGTGGGCTCAAATTCGTATCCCAGTACCTGAAGTCTGTGTTTCAACGCTGCACGACCACTACGGGCGGTCAGTACGATGGATGATTCTTTCACAC
>NZ_JADQBH010000142.1 GCF_016278715.1 Marinilabilia sp.
ATTCTTCGACAAGCTCAGAATGACATCAAAGTTGGACTTTTTGGACAGCCCCTTTGATAATTAATGGTTTAAACGATTCGCTGCAAAGTGTATATCTCTCTCATAATAAAAACTTTGCGTCTTTGCGTTTATGTTTTTTTAACGGACTATTGATTGAACCACACAACTAAAATTATACTAATGAAAAAGCTATTAACCATCTTTTTTGCAGGGTTTTTATCATTCACGACCATGGCGAATGAAAACCTGTATCCATTAATTACCAATGTTCCCAACCGGGATGTTACCTCATTGAACGGGGACTGGGACTATATTGTGGATCGTTATGAGGTTGGTTATTACGACTATCGTCTGAAACCCAGCCAATGGGGATTTTTCAAAGATCAAAAACCAAAATCGGAGACCGATTTGGTGGAGTACAGCTTTGAGGCTTCTGATAAGATGTTTATCCCGCGTGACTGGAACTCCAGCGATGAGAAACTCTATTTCTACGAAGGTACGGTTTGGTTTCGGCGGGCTTTTGAATTTTCTCCCAAACAGGATGAGCGATATTTTCTCTACTTCGGTGCGGTTAATTACGAAGCGTTGGTGTATCTCAACGGCGAGTATATCGGTTCGCACAAAGGCGGGTTTACACCTTTTAATTTTGACGTAACAGATAAGCTCAAAGAAGGTGAGAATTTTGTAGTTGTAAAGGTGGACAATACCCGTCATAAAGATGAGGTGCCCACCGTTAATACCGATTGGTGGAACTATGGTGGTATTACCCGCGATGTTTTGATTATTGAAGAGGCCGAAACGTTTGTGCGTGATTTCTCTATTTCCCTTTCTGAAGATACTTACACCGAGATATCGGGGTGGGTGCAGCTGGATGGCGAAAATCCTCAAACCTCGGTTAAAGTATCTATTCCTGAATTAAAAAAGGAAGTTTCTGTCACTCCTGATGAAAACGGAAGAGGAGCGTTCTCCATTTCGGCTAAACCTGAATTGTGGTCGCCCGAAAACCCGAAATTATATGAAATTTCCCTTTCGGTAGCAGGAAAAACGATGAATGAGCAAATTGCTTTTCGTCATGTGGATACCAGGGGAAATGAGATTTTGGTAAATGACAAGCCTGTTTATTTAAGCGGAATCTGTATCCATGAAGAGGCTCCTTTCAGGGGTGGCCGTTTTAACAGCGCCGCTGAGGCACACACTTTACTTTCATGGGCCAAAGAGATGAATGCCAATTTTGTGCGACTGGCTCACTATCCGCACAATGAATACATGGTTCGCGAAGCCGAAAAAATGGGCATCCTTTTGTGGAGCGAGATTCCGGTTTACTGGACCATCAGCTTTACGAATGAAGAAACGCTGCAGAATGCCAAAAACCAATTGGAAGAGATGATTACCCGTGATAAAAACCGTGGAGCCGTTATTATATGGTCCTTGGCCAACGAAACACCGGTAAGCGATGTTCGTAATCATTTTCTTACACAGTTGGTGGAGCATGCCCGGAGCATCGATGATTCCCGCCTGATAAGTATGGCCATGGAAAAAGAGTATCATGATGCCTATACTCCTGCTATTAACGATCCGTTGATGGGACTGGTGGATGTGGTAAGCTTTAATTCCTACATTGGTTGGTACGACGGATTACCTGAGAAATGTTCTAAAATGAACTGGGAACTGCCTGTCAATAAGCCTGTAATCATCAGTGAGTTTGGTGGCGGTGCCAAGCAGGGCCATCATGGCACAAAAAACCAAATCTGGACGGAGGAGTTCCAGGAAGAGCTTTACATTCAGAGTGTGGCAATGTTTGAGAAGATGAATCTTGCCGGCACTTGTCCCTGGATTTTGATGGACTTTAGATCTCCCCGCAGGTTGTTGCCCGGAATTCAGGATGGCTGGAATCGTAAAGGGTTGATTTCCAATGATGGCATTAAGAAAAAGGCTTTTTTTATTATGAAGGATTGGTATGAACTGAAGAACTAGGAGGGCACTGGGCATGGGGCATGGAGTTGTTAGCTGTTAGCTCTTGGCTGGTAGTTGTTGGCAATTTTGTTTTTAGTTAGTAACCTGTGTGGATTTATTTCTATAACGAAATTGCCCAACGACCATAGCTGTACGTTTATATCACACAGTTATACTGATAGTTTCCGGGGTAGCCTCAACCTCATCTTCATCCTTTTTCCATATATGGTTATATTTCGAGTTGTTCAAAAGCTTAATAACTTAAAAATAAAAACATGAGAATATTTAAAATAATTTTGATTGCAATTCTTTCTTTGGGAATGACTTCATGCTCCGGGAATAAAGAAGATTCACTCCCCGGGCCACAAGAAGTAAAGTCATTGATTGTGAAAGTGAATGACCACTGGCAGAACTCAAATCCTGCACAAGTGAGGGCTTTCTGGGACAATGCAGCTTATCATACCGGTAATATTGAAGCCTACAGAGTAACCGGTCTTGATCGGTTTCTGGATTTCTCCATTTCCTGGGCCGAACATAACGAGTGGATGGGAGCGAAATCTCCCAACCCTGAGGAGTGGGAATACAGCTACGGGGAGACCGACGAGTACGTATTGTTTGGAGACTGGCAAATTTGTTTTCAGACTTATATAGATTTGTACAATTTGGTCGAAAATCCTGATGATGAAATGGTTGCCCGTGCCAAGGAGGTGATGGAATATCAGACAAAGACTGATTCGGTGGATTACTGGTGGTGGGCCGACGGACTGTATATGGTGATGCCGGTTATGACTAAACTTTACAAATTGACAGGCGATGAGCTGTATCTCAATAAGTTGTATGAATATTACAGTTATGCAAAAAGTATTATGTACGATGAAGAGACCGGGCTGTTTTTCAGAGATGCCAAATATATTTATCCTGCCCATAAATCACTGAACGGGAAGAAAGATTTCTGGGCCCGTGGCGATGGATGGGTGTTTGCCGGACTATCAAAAGTACTTCAGGATATGCCCGAAGATTATCAATACTACGATTACTTTTTGGGTGATTATATCAGTATGGCACGCACGCTTAAAGAGATTCAACAACCCGAAGGTTACTGGACCCGCAGTATGTTGGATCCGGAGTTTGCTCCAGGCCCCGAGACCAGTGGAACGGCATTTTTTACTTATGGTTTTCTGTGGGGGATAAACAATAATATCCTGAACCGAAAGGAATATTTACCCACTGTGAAGAAATCCTGGAAGTATCTTACTCAAACGGCTCTCCAGGAGGATGGTTCTGTGGGCTACGTTCAGCCTATTGGTGAAAGGGCCATTCCCGGGCAGGTGGTTGATCAGAATTCGACCTCCAATTTTGGAACAGGGGCCTTTTTGCTGGCTGCTGCCGAAATGTACCGGCTGGTTAGTGAATAAGTCAGGTTGGACAGTGCAGAAAAATAAAATAATTTCAATTAAAGACTATGAGATCGAATACTAAATTCAATATTGCAAAAGGGATTTCTCTTTTTGCAATGACCCTTTTGTTGTCGCTTTCGGCATGCAATAATCAGCCTGATAATGAGGCTTATTTGTTTTCTTATTTTGTTGGAAACGGTCCGGGTGAAGAGTCTGTCCACTATGCTGTAAGCAGAGATGGATTCCATTATCGGGCCTTGAATGGCAATAAACCTGTTATTGCTGCCGATACCATCAGCTCACGTGGCGGAGTGCGTGACCCACACATTCTCAGGGGAAAAGACGGCACATTTTACATGGTACTTACCGATTTGTATGTGCCCAAAGACGGCTGGACAAATGTGGCTATGGTGATGCTTAAATCAGATGATTTAGTTCACTGGTCACATTCAGTGGTGAACATACCGGAAGCTTTTGCTGATACATTTAGCGATGTGAAGCGGGTATGGGCTCCTCAGACCATTTATGATGAGCAGGAGGGAAAATACATGGTTTATTTTTCTATGCTTCAGCCGGGTGGGGCAGACATAATTTATTATGCCTACGCCAATGATGATTTTACCGGACTGGCTACTGAGCCTGAGCAATTGTTTTTTCATCCGGAAGGAAAATCCTGCATCGATGGAGATATTGTGAAGAAAGATGGTCAGTATCATCTGTTTTTTAAGACTGAAGGTCATGGAAATGGGATAAAAAAAGCGGTTTCTGATAAACTTACAGAGGGTTACCAGATGCAGGATAAATATTTGCAGCAAACCAAAGAAGCGGTTGAGGGTTCAGGAATTTTTAAATTGATTGATCAGGACAAATATATTTTGATGTATGATGTCTATATGAAAGGTAGCTATCAGTTTACCGAATCAACAGATCTGGATTCTTTCACAGTGGTGGATGAACAAATATCAATGGATTTTCATCCCCGGCATGGAAGTGTTATTCCTATTACCGGAAGAGAATACGATAGGTTGATTGCCAAATGGGGTTCTTTCAAAGCTCTTGGTATTGAAGAAGCAGTGTCGGAAAATGTAAAGAGTTTGAATGTGGTCTTTGATCATGAAGCAGGAGAAATATATTTACCTGTAAACCAAGGAACCGATTTGTCTCAATTAGATCCGGAGTTTAATTCTCATTTTGCTTCAGATATTAAGCCATCAGGATCTCAGGATTTTTCAGGGGGGTGCAGTATCATATCAGGTAAAAGTGGATGGTTTAGGTGAAAAGCAATACCAGGTGACAGCAAGCATCGATAACAACCCCGTGCTGGAGGGTTATTATGCTGATCCGGAAATTATTTACTCCCAAAAAGAAGATAAATATTTTCTGTATCCTACAAGTGACGGGCATCACAATTGGTCTGGCACCTATTTCGAAACGTTTTCGTCTCCTGATTTGGTGAACTGGAAGAATGAAGGTGTGATTCTTGACTTGCCTAAAGACGTGCCCTGGGGGCCTCGTAATGCGTGGGCTCCCACATGTATCGAGAAGAAAATTGGAAACAGGTACAAATACTTTTACTATTTTACTGCCGCTCAGAAAGTGGGTGTGGCAGTAAGTGACCATCCGTCCGGCCCGTTTGAGGATGTTGGTCAGCCATTGGTTAACTGGAGACCAGAAGGTGTTTCCGGTGGTCAGGAAATTGATCCGGATGTATTTCATGACCCTGTATCAGGGGATGACTATCTTTATTGGGGAAATGGCTATTTGGCTGTTGTCAGACTGAATGATGATATGATTTCGGTGGATCGTTCCACATTGAAAGTAATGACCCCCGAAGATGGGACTTTCCGCGAAGGAGCAGAGGTTTTCTACCGCAATGGGAAATATTATTTTCTGTGGTCGGAGAACGATACTCGCAGTCCTGATTACCGGGTTCGTTATGCCACTGCCGATAGCCCTGTTGGTCCGTTGAGTATTCCTGATAACAATTTGATTCTGGAAAAAGCTCCCTCCAGGGGAATATATGGAACTGGTCATAATTCAGTTATTCAGGTTCACGGAAAAGACCAGTGGTACATTGTTTATCACCGTTTCAATCGTCCTAATGGAATAGAGATGGGCCAAAATGCCGGTTTTCACAGGGAAGTATGCATCGATAAATTGGAGTTTGATGAGAATGGTGCAATTATTCCCGTAGTGCCGACACTTAATGGGATTAACCCTTTGTAAGAAAAACCTTCTGAGATTTAATTCATGATTATCTGATGACGATAAAGAAAGTGTCCCGGAAAAAATTTTCCGGGACACTTTCTTTGTTTGGTGGGTGAGATGTGTAAATCCTAATATTAGCTTTTCACCTTGCATTCTTGCATTTTTTTGACAGAATGACAGAGGTGTACTATACTTACTCCACGATCATTGCCCAATAAACATTGCTCAAAGTCGCAGTTGGAGGGATTTAGGGGGCCCTCTAAGCTATTTTCCTATAAGAGCCACCAGCTAAGAACTAAGAGCTCCATGCTCCAAGCCCTCTGCCATCCTACAGCGTCACTCCGGTCTTAAAGATCGCGATTTCACGAAAGCCGTATTTCTCATTATTGACTTGCTTGCCGCTTGCCACTTCTATCAGATAGGGAATGAAATCTTCCAGCACATCCTCAATTTGCTTGCCGTCGGCAATAGGGCCCGCATTGAAATCGATCCAGTGAGGTTTTTTCTCATACAACGGAGTGTTGGTGGAAATTTTCATGGTAGGTACAAAACTTCCAAAAGGGGTTCCCCGACCTGTTGTGAAAAGAACCAGATGACATCCGGATGCACCCAGCGCGGTGGCTGCTACCAGGTCATTTCCCGGAGAACTCAGCAGATTAAGTCCTTTGGTGGTGAGGCGTTCACCATATTTCAGGACATCACTGACTTTATCGGTTCCGCACTTCTGAGTACAACCCAGAGATTTCTCTTCGAGGGTGGAGATACCGCCGGCCTTGTTGCCGGGGGATGGGTTTTCGTAAATGGGCTGCTTGTTTTCAATGAAATAGTTTTTGAAATCATTGATGAGGTGCACCGTTTTTTCAAAAACTTCCCGGTTTTCAGCGCGGTTCATCAGCTGGGTTTCTGCACCAAACATCTCGGGAACCTCGGTGAGAACTGTTGTTCCGCCCTGTGCCACCAGAAAATCGGAAAAAACTCCCAGCAAAGGATTGGCACTGATACCTGAGAAACCATCTGACCCTCCGCATTTTAAACCTATTCTGAGCTCGGATAAAGGAACATCCTCCCGTTGGTCCTGAGTCATTTGCTCAACAAGATCTGTCAGGATTCTAAGTCCTTCCTCATGTTCGTTTTCCACATCCTGAGTGACCAGAAATTTGATGCGTTGATCATCAAAATCGCCCAGAAATTCCCTGAACACATCCGGTTGGTTGTTTTCACATCCAAGTCCCAGAACCAATACTCCACCGGCATTGGGATGCAGAACAATATCGCGCAGAATTTTTTTGGTGTTTTCATGGTCATCGCCCAACTGTGAACATCCATAGTTGTGTTTGAATATTTCCAGACTGTCGATGTGCGATACATTCAATTGGCTTTTCAGAGCGTTGAGCATTTGTTCTCCGATGCCGTTGACACATCCCACCGTGGGCACTATCCACAGTTCATTGCGGATGCCCACTTCTCCGTTTTTGCGCCTGAATCCTTTAAAAGAAAGATTGCGGTTTTTGAACCGGTTGGGTGTTAATTTTGGCGAATAGTTGTATTCCAAAACGCCTTCCAGGTTGGTTTTGATATTGCTTTCGTCCACTTTTTTTCCTTTTGCAATGGGGGAGGTGGCGTGACCAATGGGTTGTCCGTATTTGATGATGTTTTCCCCTTCTGCAATGTCGGTCAGAGCCACTTTGTGAGCTTGTGTGATATCCGAACCAAGGGTAACCGATAAATCTTCCTGGATAATATTTGTGCCAGCCGGTAAGTTGCTGAGCGCAACGGCAACATTGTCGCGGGCATCTATTTTAAGCAGTTTTTGCATGAATCTCTTCTTCTACTTGATTTGAACGATACTACTCTTGCGAAGTATTGTTTTTCTTTAAGTTAACCCCGATTTAGAAAATGTTGGTTTTCATCCTTCTTTTTGAAAACTTTACATTTTCTTTATCGTTAAGCGAAATTGCTTTCCTGGGGTTTTACAATTCCAGATACCACATTGAGCATTCCGTCCTTCAGGATTCCCTGTAACAGCTCAGCGGTTTTTTCTGTTAAACCCTTCACCTTATTGAGGTTTTGTCCCCAGAGTTCGCTATTGGCCAGTGCATCTCCAACCAGGTCTAACGCGGTGTATTCTTCAGATTCATATTTTCTCCAAAGGTTCCTGAAAAAGTTGATGTTTGCTTCATCGTCGTTCAGTGGAATGGTTTTTTCCTCATATTTTCCTCGGTAAAAGGCAATTAAAGAAGCCAAAGCCAATACCAATCCGTTTGGTAATTCACCGTTTTTTCGCTGGTAATCGAAGATGGTTGGCAGCACACGAGCTCTGAATTTGGAGATGCTGTTGAGGCTGATGCTCATCAGGGCGTGTTGTACATACGGGTTCAGGAACCGGTCCAGGATCCTGTCCATGTATCGCTCCATTTCATCGCGGGGCAGGTCAATGGTTGGGAGGATCTCGTTTTTCATTACCCTGCGTACAAATTGCCCCAATACCGGGTGCTCCAGTGTTTCGCGCACATACTCTTCACCACAAAGAATAGCAATGGGGGTCATAACTGTATGTGGCCCGTTGAGCAGCCGTACTTTACGTGTTCGGTAGGGTTGTACATCATCCACAATTCGCACATTCAGCCCGGCTTTGGAGAAGGGGAGTTTCTCTTCCAGTTCTTTGGGCGCTTTGATAACCCACAGGTGATATTGTTCGCCTTCCACCACCAGGTTGTCCTCATAGCCTTTGGTTTCTTTTAGTTCCGCTATATTATCAGGGTTGAAACCGGGAACGATGCGGTCAACCAGTGTATTACAGAAGAGGTTGGCTTCGTTGACCCAATTGATGAACTCGGTTCCCATCTGCCATTCTTCGGCATATTTCAACACATATTTCTTCAGCTTGTCTCCGTTCAGTTCAATCAATTCGCAGGGGAGAAACACAAATCCTTTGTCTGTAGCCCCATTGAAAGTTTTAAAGCGGTGATTGAGCAGCAATGTGACTTTTGCGGGAAAAGAAACCGGAGGTTGCATATCAGGGGTGTCATCATCGCTAAAGGTGATACCAGCCTCAGTGGTGTTAGAAACTACAAACCGGGTATCTTCGTTTTCGGCCAGTTTCAGGTAATCAGCAAAATCAGTATAAGGATTGATGCCTTTTGATATGCTGTCGATAAGGTTAACATCTTTCACCCCTTTTTTGTCTTTGATGCCTTTAAGGACTACGGTGTAGAGTCCGCCTTGTTGGTTCAGTTTGTCCACCATCCCAAATTCGATGGGCTGTACCACTGCAACATTCCCGTTAAACCCTGCTTTGTCGTTCATCTCCTGCACCATCCAGTCCACAAATGCACGTAAAAAGTTTCCTTCTCCAAACTGAATGATTTTCACCGGTCTTTCTGCCGGCTTGTTCATGTTGCTTCTGTTTAATTTCATTTCTTTCTGATTTGATGTATTTTTATTTAATTCGTTAAATTCTCGCTTGTTTCTTTATTGATAGGCCAGGGATTATCAAATTCTCCAATCTCATTCTCAGCCTCAGCCTCACTCTCAACCTCAGCCTCACTCTCACTCTCACTCTCAACCTACAGCTGTGTTTTTACAGATGATTTGCGCACCACAATTTTTGATTTCATGACTATCTGCCTGGGAACCTTGTAAATTCCGTTTTCAATTTGCTCAATGAGCATTTTTGCTGCTTCCTGTCCCATCTCTTCTGTGGGTTGAGCGACCGAAGTCAGGGGTGGTTCCACTACGGTGGCATGCATTTCATTGGTAAAGCCGGAGAGTGCGATGTCGTGAGGAATGGAGAGCCCCGCATTGCGAATGGCTCGCATGGCTCCAAAAGCCACGGTATCATTAATGCAGAGTAAAGCATCCGGTGGTTCGGGGAGTTGAAGCAATTTGTTGGTGGCTTTTTCTGCCGAATCGGCATCCAGCATGGTATTGGCCATGTAGGCATAATTAACGGGCTGGTTGCAATCAATAAGGGCAGAGAGATAACCAGCGGTTCTTTCGCGCGAGATACTCAGATTTTTAGGCCCTGCCAGACAAGCAATGCGTTTTGCGCCGTTTTCATGAAAATGGCAGGTGAGTTCCTGCGCGATGTTTGTGTTGTCGATGCCCACAGAAGATATTTGGTCAGTCTCCGCTATACGATCGAAAAATACCAATGGGATGTTTTGGGTGGTCAACCGACTGAAATGACTGAAATTTTTTGTTTCTTGTGCTATGGAAGAGATAACTCCGCAAGCGCCAATCTCCAGCAGGTGGTTGACACACTTTTCTTCCTGATCGGCCCCATCGTGCGAGTTGGTGATTACCACAAAGTATCCTTTCTCTTTGGCGTAGTTTTCAATTCCACTGATAACTGCCGAAAAGAAATAAGTAACCATGTCGGGAACGATGATTCCGATAGTTTTTGCGGAACTTTTTTCTCTTTTTGCGGAAGGTTGTTTCTGTTTATAATTGCGCTCAAATGCCATATTCTGTATCTGCTTTTTAAGTGCAGGGCTAATATCCGGATGGTCTTTAAGTGCCCTGGATACCGTTGATACAGAAGTATTGAGCACTTCTGCAATATCTTTAAGAGATGTTCGTTTTTTAGTCATGGCAGCAGGTGTAGTGACAATTGATATGGTGCAAATTTATCGCAAAAAATGAAGTTCAAATAATAATTTGCGTTAAAATTTGCGAAATATTTGTATTTTTGCGATAAAGTAGATTGTGAAAAGAAAAAAAGAAAATATCCTCAGAACCTCTTTGCCGTTGTTTTCTGCCTCTGTTTTGGGGCAAGGCATCAATTTTCTGTTGTTTTTCTTTTTGCCCTTTCTTTTTAATGCTGAAGATATTGGCGGTTTCTTTGTCTTTCTGGCAGTTGCACAAATTTTGATCCCCCTGGTTTCACTTCAAAGCCATAACGCTATTGTTTTAAGTAGGAGCGATGTTGTGGCTGTTTCCAATTTGGTGATTTCTATGGGGATTGGAGCTTTGTTTTCTTTTCTTTTTTTCCTGTTGACTTATCTGTTGAATCTTTTTTCTTGTTGTTGGTCAGATGAGAGCACGACATGGATTTTGTTTCTGCCTGTTTATGTTTTCTCCGGGAGTGTTCTTTTGTCGTTTGAGCAGTATTTGACTTATTTGGGAGATTATCGGCTGTTGGGAAATTTGCGTCTGCTTAAAGCGGCATTTGTGATGGTGCCTATTGTTTTAGGCGGTTTTATTTTCGCGGGGTTAGAAGTATTGGTTTTAGGACATTTTGTTGGTCAGGTTGCCGGAATACTATTTGTGTTATGGGTTTTGAAGCTTCCCTTTGCAAAAGTAATTGTTTCGAAGATGGTTGTGCGTTTGTTTGTTCTCCGGCACAGAAAGATTCTAACCTACAATACATTGATAACCGGTATTTTAATGTTAATAAACCATTCTCCGGCCTTGCTTTTGTCATTCTATTTTGGAGATAGGGTTGTGGCGCTTTACGGTATTGTGCAACGAGTTTTCTCTGCCATTCCCGGAGCTTTGGGGCAAAGTGTTTCCCAGGTTTTTTTTAGAAAATGTTCACACTATTATAATACCAATAAACCTGTCTATACCACTGCAGTCAGGACTCTAAAACAAATGGGCGGATGGTATCTGGGGTATGGGATTATTTCGGTTCTTGTTGCGCCAATTGTCTTTTATGAGTTGATGGAACCGGGGTGGGAGAATGCCGCAATTATCACCAAAATTTTATTGCCTTTGATTTTGATTCAGACACTTTCCATTCCTTTTACCACATTGTTTACAGTTTTTAAAAATCAAAGGAGAGTAATATGGTTTTATCTGGGTGGTTTTTTTGTTCGTATTGTACTTGGACTTGTAGTACCACTGGGAATGATTGGGACTGGTTATAAGGAGGGTTTAATGATTTATTCAGCTACAGGTTTAGTCTATTACTTTTTTTATATTAGAGAATTGCTTTTACAGGCAAAAAGAAATGATACTAATCTTAAAGTTGCCATTAGATGAAGTTGCTTTGCAGTCATTTTGCCGGAGTAGAGGAGGGCCCGATAGGGATAAGGCAACTTCGAACCATCTTCCCGGATGCAGGTATAGAATTTCTTGCCGGAAAGTTGGAGAGGCTTCGTTTATTCTTATCAAAAAGGAACACTTTAACATCGATTGAGAAAGTTGAGCGTGCCCCGGTTTTAAAGGTTTTTTTCCCTGCCGGACGATTTGGCCCACTGCCAGGGACTCAGTGGAAAGTCGTTTTTAAATCGGTGGAGACTGTATTCCTGAAATATAAACTTTTTATTCCTCCTGATTTTGATTTTGTGAAAGGTGGGAAATTGCCCGGACTGGGAGGGGGAACAGGAAACACCGGAGGAAAAGTTCCCAGTGGTAGTGACGGTTGGAGCGTTCGTTTTATGTTTAAGGAGCAAGGTGAGATGTGTGCTTATCTTTACTATCCTGCAATGCCGGATGGATTTGGTGAAAAACTTTTCTTGAAATCCGGGGGGAGCAGGTTTTTGTTGCCAAAAGGAAAATGGTTAAAAATCGGATTGGAAGTTCAGATGAATGAAACAGCAAAAGAAAACGGATTCATACGTTGTTTCATTGATGATGAATTGATGTTGGAGAGAAGGGGACTTCAATTTCGCAGCACTGATAAATTGAAGATTGACCATCTTTTGTTTTCCACATTTTTTGGAGGGGCTGATTTTTCTTATGCACCACCTAAGGATTGTTTTTTACTCTATAAGGATTTTATAGTTGAAGATATTTAATTTTATTCACATGTATTTTAAAAGGCTTTTTATCCGGTTCTTAGATGTGTTTGACCAAAACCTTTTTCGTTGGCTGGTGAAGCTTTTTTTTCCACAATACCACCGTCCGCGAAATGGATATATGAAGAATTATCGGGTGCTCCTGGAGTTTTTCTTTATGCAGAAAATCATGGGCTTTAACAGGGGAGTGCCCTGGCCGGTGGATTTTAGGAGTAAAGTGAGAGGATGGAGGTTTATTCAAAAGGGAATTATGTGCGATCCGGGAGACAGTCCCGGTGTTTATATAAATGCCTATGGAGGTTTAAAGATGGGAAATAATGTAGCTGTTGCTCCGAATGTAACTATTGTAACGACCAATCACAACAAATACGACCACAGAAAAATTTCTCGTACCAAAGGGGTTGAGATTGGCAACAATGTCTGGATTGGCGCTAATTGTGTCATCCTGCCCGGGGCAAAAATAGGCAATGAAGTGACCATTGGAGCCGGGTGTGTCGTTTCAGGCGAGATTCCTTCAAAATCGACCGTTACAAGAGGTGATGATGCCATTAAGATCATCCCTAAAACAAAGGATTACGAATGGGACATTTATCAGGAAAAACTTACCTGATCCGGGGGGGGATGGTATTTTTGATGTGGAATCTTGCAGGTCTTTCGGCAAAAGCTTTTTAGAGGTTTAAATTTCAGGATTGTAACTGACGATATGGTGTGCAACCTGACTGGAAATCTCTTCCAGTCCTTGTTTTTGTAACTCCCGGGAGTTGGTCACTCTCCGTCGGTTTTCAAAAAATGAATGCAGTTCTGTAATGGAGTTCCGGTTGTCATAGATCTTATCCTGGTCACTATCCCTTACTGAAGATTCCCAGGTTCCGGGAATCAGATTTTTGTAATCGCCGTCGAATTCGGCAAACAACACCTGGTCTTCTATTCTTTTATTGATTACATCCGAAAGGATTACCTTATTGTTTTCCATGCTTCGTAATGAATAGGAGATGCTCATTTTGAAAATGCTGGTGCGTAAATATTCGTAGTAGAAAACTTTTTTATATTCGGTAACTTTTTCTTTGGTGCCATCCTCTTTGGTTATTGTGCTGGTTGTTTTCAACCACGCTTTTCGTCGGGTTTTCCTGACAGGGGTTGTGGTGGAGGTATATTCATTGATTTTTCCCGAAAGAATGGCATCAATATCGGTGGGCAGCTTAAGGTAGTCTTCATTTTTATTCAACAAGACACCCCGGATGATGGTTTCTGTAATGTCGGTCTGACTGAGAAGAGGAGATTCAATGATTTCGTAGAAAGGCGAATTTTGTTGGCTGATATTGGAAGTCAGGTAGGTTCGAAGTTCCTGAGCTATATCTCTTTGAGAAAAATTTATCCCGTTAAATGGAATGATGCCTATTTTCATTAAGGCTTTTTCTCTTGCCTCACTCCGCAGTTGGGATGCATTCTTGTATTCGCCGTTTTTTTTGAGTATCTCATCAAAGGCATAATAGGCGGTTCTGTTCTTATCAGATTTCAAGAAACTTAGTCCGTCCCGGTAAACGGGTTCATATCGGGCGGTCACCCAGTAGCGGGATGCGTCACGAAAGTTAGGGTCGATTTTCAGAACTTCATCCAGAAGCGAAAGTGCGTTGCTGAAATTTTCTGCGTTCAGGGCATCAATTCCCTTATGGTATTGTTTGTTCAGATAGGACTCTTTTGCTTCGTTGTAAAAGGCAAGGGTGTTTGGAGGTACATTCAGGTTGATGCCAAAGCGATTTGCCTGAGTGCGGTAATTATCGATGTCTAAGAAAGTGTAAACAGCCTCTTTGTACTGTTTGTTTCTGTAAAAGGCCTGAAATTCATTGTTTTTTCTGTCTATTACGGTCTGCCCGGTTCTTTTAAGCCCAAGTTTGGAGTCAATATTATCATCATTGGCCTGAAGCGATCGCAGGTATAAATCGGCCGCTTCTGAAACAAGGCCTGCATTTTCCAATTCAAGGGCTTTGTTCATGTAACGCTTGGAAGCACAACCGGAGATTAGCAGGATGGTAATGATTGAAAAGAGAATGGTAAATTTTTTGGAGAATTTATTTGCCATTGTTCTGGAAATTTACAGTTCAGATTTTATTTAAAATTTTGCCCAGGGTGTCTGGTTTTTGAACCTTTTGCGGACAAAACAGCCCGGTTTCGTTGAGTGATACGCAAAACGGCGGAATAAGTTTTTACTTCTCTATTTTTTATTTATTGAAAAAAATCATGGTTTTGCTGGAGAATTTTGTGCTTATTTGAAATTTAGGAACGATTTTGGTGATTAGAAAAAGGGTAGCACACCTCTGGGGTTGTCTGATTTAAATCACTATTGTCCGGAGAACCTAATTTTTTGAAAAGAGATTGCTTCCCGCTTCGTTCCTCACGGTCGCAATGACGCCTTTTTGTTGGTTTTAAGCAGGTTGGAGGGGGTTGATTTTCGGGCTTGCGAAGGGAGTGAAGCCATCTCAAATCTTTAACCGGACGCCAATGAATTTTAATGAATTCTTAAAAGTCCGGCTCACAGGAGTCGGGGATATTTAATAACGCACAAATTGAATCTTATGAGAAAAAAAGCGCTTTTATTTTTATTCGTTTTTTCTTTTGGAATTATAAATCTGGCATCTGCCCAGGATGACAAAAAAGAAAAAAAGGATGGTTATAAATTCGAAACCATCGTTGATCTGGAAACCACCAGTGTAAAAGATCAAAACCGTTCGGGCACTTGTTGGAGTTTTTCCGGGGTATCCTTTCTGGAGTCAGAAATGATAAGGCTGGGTAAGGATCCTGTCGATTTTTCCGAGATGTTCATTGTGCGCCATTGTTATGCCGATAAAGCGGATAAATATGTAAGGCTGCACGGAAATTTGAACTTTGGAGCGGGTGGTGCATTTCATGACGTGTTGTATGTACTGAAAAATTATGGTGCTTTGCCCGAGGAGGCCTATAGTGGTCTTGAATATGGTGAAGACAACCATGTGCATGGCGAGATGGACGAGGTTCTGAAAAACTATGTGGATGGTGTTATTGAAAATAAGAACAAACGGATCAGTACTGCCTGGGACGAAGGGTTGGATGGAATTCTGGATGCTTATCTTGGAGAGTTACCTCAGAAATTTGATTATAAAGGAGAAGAATATACGCCACGGGCATTTGCCGATAAGGTAATTGGACTTGATCCGGATGATTACATTCAGGTTACTTCTTTTACGCACCATCCGTTTTATCAGCCATTCATAATTGAAGTACCCGACAACTGGCTTTGGGGACAGGTTTACAATGTGCGGATGGAGGAGATGATGGAAGTTATTAATAACTCATTGGAGAAGGGTTATACTGTAGGCTGGGCAACCGATGTGAGTGAGAAGGGTTTTTCGCATCGCAATGGTGTAGCGGTGGTGCCCGAAGAAGATGTAAAAGAGCTGGATGATACTGAGCGTTCAAGGTGGGAGACGTTAACCCCTGAAGAGCGCCAAAAGCAGTTGTACTCCTTCGACGGACCCGTAAAAGAAAAAAATATTACCCAGGAAATCCGCCAGGCCGGATTTGATAATTTTGAGACAACAGATGACCATGGAATGCATATTGTGGGAATGGTGAAAGATCAAAATGGAACCGTTTACTACAAAGTGAAAAATTCATGGAATACTGACAATAAATTCGACGGATATTTGTACGCTTCCGAAAGTTTTGTGAAGTTGAAAACCATATCTATTATGGTAAATAAGGATGTGATTCCTCGTGGTTTAAGTGACAAGATGGACTGGGAGTGATTATTTACGAATCTAAAAACGTGCCAAAGAAAGTTAAATTGATACTTTTTTAACGAAACACTGAAACTTTTACACCAACGGCCCGTTATAAAGGGTGAAGTTTTCTTCATAAGTAAGGGTTTAGGTTAGGTAAATTGTAAGAAAAGAGATAAAAGTTTCTCTTAAGGGAGTTTTCAAAACATAAAAAATTTTTATCTCTTTCTTTAAACCATCACAGAAGTTACTTGTTTAAGATTATAGATTTTCATAATTTTGGGTTAGGGTTAAGGTTAGAAACGGGAGTTGCCAAACGAGGTAACACCCGTTTCTGTTTTATAACGGTTTGAAGAGGCTTTAACAAAAAAAAACCGGCTTCCTGATGAAAACCGGTTTCTTATTTTTCTTTATAGAATAAGTAACTTTAAACTCTGTCACAACTCCGCAGCTCTTGTTCTTTCTTTTTACTACCGTTCTGGCACTACTCTGCGGTAAATATTGAGCCATTCTAAACCCCAAATTTTAAAAGTCCTCCTTGGGGCATATTGGGGGCTTTCACAACTCACAACTCACAACTCTAAAGTTCTTTATCTAAGATGAGCGCCCAATTCCTGTTCAAACACCCTGGTAAGATTGCTCATGGTCTTATCAATCTGTTTGTCCTTGAGGGTTTTTGTGGTGTCCTGCAGCGTAAAGGAGATGGCGTAAGACTTCTTACCGGCTCCCAGTTTTTCTCCTTCATAAACATCAAAAAGGGAAACTTTTTTGAGTAGTTTCTTTTCCGTTTTAAGTGCCAGTTCTTTGATTTGACTAAACATTACGTCTTTGTTCAGAAGAAGCGCCAAATCCCGGTTTACCTCAGGGAATTTTGATATTTCCTTAAACATCACTGTTTTTTTCGCGGAAGCTTTGACAATGGTCTGCCAGTTCATTTCAGTAAAATAAACCGGTTCATCAATATCAAAGTTTTTCAAAAGATTTGGATGAACCATTCCCATCAGGAATAAGTCTTTGCCATCGGCAGCAGTGATTTTCAGGCCTTCTGAAATGAGGTCATTCTCATTGGGCAACTCTTTACAATTCTGGGTATCTATTCCGAGTCTTTCAAGGATATTGTAACTCCAGGTTTTCAGGTCGAAAAACGATACTTTCCGGTCTTCGCTGTTCCATATTCCTGAAGTAATATTGCCTGTAACGACCAGCGCCAGTTTCTCGTCTTCTTTGTAACCTTTCACTTCACTGGCGGGTTTGGCTGGGTGGAGGCTGTAGCAATTGCCGAATTCGAACAACCGAAGGTCGGGATTTTGGCGGTTACGATTGTGGCGAACTGCCTCTAACGCATTGAAAATTAATGTCTGGCGCATTCCGTTCAGATCGGAGCTCAGAGGATTGGCAAGTTTCACAACCTGTTTTTTGGGGAAACTTTCCGATTTTTCGTAATAAGCAGCCTTGGTTAGCGAATTGCTCATGATTTCGGCAAACCCTGCACCAACCAGTTGAGAAGCGATGGTATTGCGAAGTTTACCAATGTTTGGTTTTTCAGCAAATACAATGGTGGAGTTCAGCTTGTGAGGAGCTTCCACGTTGTTGTATCCGTACACTCTGAGAATTTCCTCAATTACATCGGCTTCCCGTTGTACATCCACCCGGTAAGGGGGGACGGCTACCTGCCACAATCCCTCAGTCTCGGCTACGACATCAATGTCCAAAGCCTTAAGGATTTTACGAATTTGAGAGGATTCAATTTTTTTGCCGATAAGGCGATCCACATGCGCCAGTGAAAGTTCAACATCATGGTGTTTTACGGGCTCGGGATAGATATCTGCAATCTCGGAAGAGACGGCTCCACCGGCTACCTCTTTAATCAATAGCGCTGCCCTTTTGAGTGCATAAAGGGGGATATTGGGGTCGGTTCCTCTCTCAAATCTGAAAGAAGCATCTGTATTCAGAGTATGGCGGCGCGCTGTTTTCCTGACAAAAACAGGATTGAAACAGGCACTTTCCAGAAATATTTTGGTCGTTTTTCCGGTTACTCCACTGTCGATGCCGCCAAATACACCGGCAATACACATACCTTCTTCTGCATTGCAAATCATCAGATCCTGGTCGTCCAGCTCCCGTTCCTTCTCATCCAGTGTTGTGAACTTGGTTCCCTTCCGGAGAGTTTTAACCAATATTTTGTCTCCTTTTATTTTGTCTCCGTCGAAAGCATGAAGCGGTTGGCCCATTTCGTGAAGGATGAAATTGGTGATGTCCACCACATTATTGATGGGTGTCATGCCGATGGCCAGCAGTTTGTTTTTCTACCAGTCCGGCGACTCTTTCACTGTGAGCCCG
>NZ_JADQBH010000231.1 GCF_016278715.1 Marinilabilia sp.
TAAAAGTTCTTAAAAAGGGATAAAGGGTCAGAGCTTTATCCTTTTTTTTTTGACAATTTTAGGAGTTCTTGAGATATTTGACGATCAAATGGAATTGGTGAAAATCTTTTGTTAAGCCAATAGGGTGTCTTTAAATTTAATATTAAACTGAAATAAAAAGATAAAATTATGGGACTAATTGCTAATGTTCATGCCCGCGAAATTCTTGACTCTCGCGGTAACCCTACAGTTGAAGTAGAAGTGACTCTTGATTGCGGAGTCGTTGGTCGTGCTGCTGTGCCTTCGGGTGCTTCAACCGGCGAAAACGAGGCTCTTGAGCTTCGCGACGGAGATAAAGGCCGCTTCCTTGGAAAAGGTGTTTTGAAAGCTGTCGAAAATGTTAACACTGTTATTGCTCCTGCCTTGTTGGGCATGAGTGCCTTGGATCAGGTGGGTGTTGACCATAAGATGCTTGAAATGGATGGAACCAAAACTAAAAGTAAGTTAGGTGCCAATGCTATTTTAGGTGTTTCTCTGGCTACTGCCAAAGCAGCTGCCGAATACCTGGACCTGCCTTTGTATCGTTACATTGGTGGAACAAACGCAGTGACACTTCCCGTTCCTATGATGAACATCATCAATGGTGGCTCCCACTCTGATGCTCCTATTGCTTTCCAGGAGTTTATGGTGCGTCCTGTCGGTGCAAAGAGCTTCCGTGAAGGTTTGCGTATGGGTGCAGAAGTTTTCCATTCATTGAAAAAAGTATTGAAAGATCGTGGTTTGAGTACTGCAGTTGGTGACGAAGGTGGTTTTGCTCCTGAATTGGACGGGACTGAGGATGCATTGAAATGCATCATTAAAGCTGTTGAAAATGCTGGGTACAAGCCCGGACGTTTGGAAGAGGGTGGTCAGGTTTCTATAGCTCTTGATTGTGCAGCTTCGGAGTTCTTTGAGAATGGTGTTTACGATTACACCAAATTTGAAGGTCCTAACGGTGCTAAGCGGAACTCTGATGAGCAGGCTGCTTTTCTTGCCGAATTGATTGAAAAATTCCCTATTGACTCTATCGAAGATGGTTGCGACGAAGGCGACTGGGATGGTTGGGTGAAACTCAACAAGCAGATTGGTGATAAATGCCAGTTGGTAGGTGACGACTTGTTTGTTACCAATGTAGATTACCTCCAGAAAGGTATCGAAATGGGAGCTGCCAATTCAATCCTGATTAAAGTAAATCAAATAGGTACACTTACAGAGACACTGAATGCTATTGAAATGGCTCATCGTGCAGGTTATACGTCAGTTACTTCTCACCGTTCCGGTGAAACTGAAGATGCAACTATTGCCGACATTGCGGTTGCTACCAACAGTGGTCAGATCAAGACTGGCTCATTAAGCCGTTCCGATCGTATGGCTAAATACAATCAGCTTCTCCGTATTGAAGAGGAACTGGGCGATGCAGCAGTTTATGGATACAAAAAAATTGTAAGGAAATAATTTGCAGTTTTTGAAATAATCAATCACTGAAAACAGTTTTGTTTTGAGTGAAATTTGAGATTCAGCCGGAATGCAGAAATGCTTTCCGGCTTTTTTTATCGGAAATCAGATGATGTTAAATAACTAAAATATTGGATTTGTTTATGTGCAACCTTTCAAGATTTTGTAATCCTTTGTAGGAGAGGTGGTTGAATCTTTACTGTGGTTTGTGTGATGATGTAGGTTTCGTTGTGTTTCCGGAATCCAACTTAACTGTTAAAACAATTTTTAATTTTTTTCCTGTTTTGTGCGGTTTTTTAGAGGCAAAATCATAAAAACCACAATGTCAGTTGTTTAATCTTGTATTTTTGCTAAATCTGGGTGTCTCAACCATTTTAGCTTCATGTTTATTAGAAAAAAGCTGAATAAAAGCGGTACTACCAGCATACAAATTATTCAAAAGGTCGGGAGGAGCAATAAAATAATTAAAACCATAGGTTCCTCCTCCAATTCAAACGAAATAGAAAAGCTTTATCAAAAAGCATTATATGAGATGCCTCGGCTTTATGGTGCAACCTTGTTTGATACACCGACTGAACCTGTAATATCAGAATTGAGTAACGACTCAATTCGTGTTTGTGGTCCAGATATTATTTTCGGACAAATATATGATCATATTGGCTATGGGCAACTTAGAGAACCGTTATTGAAAGACCTTGTTATTTCACGAATAACACATCCAGGCAGTAAGCTTAATTTGGCAAAATATCTTAGCATTACAGGTCAACGAAATATTTCGGTTTATAGCATCTATCGATTTTTGGACAAACTTAACAGCCGATTAAAAAAGAAGGTTGAAGACATTTCTTTTGATTATACGAGAAATATTCTTGGTGGCAGGATAGGTGTTGTTTTCTATGACATGACGACTATTTATTTTGAAGCAAGTGAGCCAGATGATTTCAGGATTGCCGGCTTTTCCAAAGAAGGTAAGCATCAAAATCCCCAAATAATGCTAGGCCTTTTGGTCGGCAGAGACGGATATCCGATAGGCTATGAACTGTTTGAAGGCAATTCATTTGAAGGCAATACTTTAATTCCTGTTTTAGAAAAATATACTGAACGATTCCAGTTAAAAAAACCTATTGTTATAGCTGATTCAGGGCTTTTATCGAAGTCAAACATAGAGCAGCTGGCTGAGAATGGCTATGGATTTATTATTGGCGCCCGCATCAAAAATGAAACCAACACGATTAAATCTAAAATATTAGCTCTTGAACTGGCTGATGGTCAATTATCCAAAATTGACAAAGAAAACGGTCTTATACTTCACATTAGCTATTCGGACAAGCGGGCAAAAAAAGATAGATATAACCGTGAAAGAGGCCTTGCTAAACTCGAAAAACGACTTTCTTCAGGGAAGCTGACCAAAGCAAACATCAATAACCGAGGCTACAATAAATTTTTGAAGCTTGAGGGCCAAATAAATGTAAGCATAGATCAGGAAAAATTAGGGATAGACCAGAAATGGGATGGATTGAAGGGATACTTAACCAATACGGATCTAACATCAGCTGAAGTGATTGGTAATTACAATAATTTATGGAAAATTGAAAAAGCCTTTAGAATATCAAAAACAGACCTTCGTATCAGGCCGATTTTTCATAGGTTAAAAAAAAGAATAGAAGCGCATATCTGCGTATCCTTCATGGCATATTTGATATATAAAGAACTTGAAAGGGTATTAAAACACTCGTCTAATGGCTTATCAATGAACACTGCAATTGAAAACATCAATAAAATGTATGAGGTTGTAAGCGATAACAATCAAATCTTTAGGCTGAAAAATACTTTAATCCAACAACAAATATGGGATATCGTAAAGTCATCTTTTTAAATTTGGGTGTCTTTCGCACAAAACAGGAGATTCAGCCGGAATGCAGAAATGCTTTCCGGCTTTTTTTATCGGAAATCAGATGATGTTAAATAACTAAAATATTGGATTTGTTTATGTGCAACCTTTCAAGATTTTGTAATCCTTTGTAGGAGAGGTGGTTGAATCTTTACTGTGGTTTGTGTGATGATGTAGGTTTCGTTGTGTTTCCGGAATCCAACTTAACTGTTAAAACAATTTTTAATTTTTTTTGTTTGTTTATCAGGTTTTGGTTTGTATAGGCAGGGACTGAATTAATCAAATAAAAATAACTATTAATTGTTTTATATGGACTACATAAAGGATAAATTGATTACCATAGGTAGGCCTCAGGCCGAGGTTGTTAAAAGGCTTCAAAAAGAATATGCAGACTCTCCGATTCAGGAGACGACCTTGGGCCAGGTGTTTTCCGGGATGAAAGGTGTTGTTTCACTTTTGACCTGTACATCAAAGCTGGATGCTGATGAAGGTATTCGTTTTCGGGGTTATTCCATCCCTGAACTGAGGGAGAAACTTCCAAAGCTTAATGATGAAGGAGAGCCTTTACCCGAAGGTCTTTTTTATCTGATGCTTTTGGGTGAGTTGCCGAATGACGATGATGTGAAGTTTATCAGCGAGTCATGGGCAAAACGGGCCCAGAATATTCCCCAACATGTATTTGATGTAATTAATGCCTTACCTAAAAGTGCTCACCCGATGATTCAGTTTAACTCGGCTATTCTGGCCATGAGCACTGAATCCCATTTTCGAAGGGCTTACCTGGCAGGTATGGATAAACGGGATTATTGGGATCCGATGTATGAAGGGGTGATGGATCTAATCAGTCGTTTGCCGGTGATTGCTGCATACATTTATCGGAGAGTTTTTCACGATGAAAAATATATTGATATTGACCCTTCGCTTGACTGGGCCGGTAATATGGCTCACATGATGGGATTCGATAGTGAGGAAGTTAAAAGGTTGATGCGTTTGTACATGGTTATTCATGCTGATCATGAAGGTGGAAATGTATCCGCCCATGCAACCCATTTGGTTGGGTCGGCACTTTCGAATCCATATTATAGCTTTTCTGCCGGAATGAATGGTCTGGCAGGTCCTTTACATGGAATGGCTAATCAAAATGTGATGCACTGGTTGCAACGCCTGATGGATGAATTGGGAACTGATGATCCGACAACTGCACAGGTTCAGGAATATGCAAAAGCAACACTGGAAGCAGGAAGAGTTATTCCCGGATACGGCCACGCCGTGTTGAGAAAGACAGATCCGCGGTTTGCTGTTCAGCTTGATTTTGCCAATAAATATATTCCTGAAGCTCCATTGATTAAGCTAGTGAAGAAAATATATGATGTAGTCCCCGACATATTATTGGAAACCGGCAAGGTTAAAAATCCGTGGCCTAATGTGGATGCTATTTCGGGAAGTTTACTTTCCAGTTATGGCATTACCGAATATCCTGTTTACACCATGCTCTTTGGTGTTTCTAGAGCCCTTGGAGTTTTGACTCAGCTTATTTGGGATCGATTGTATGGCTTGCCACTTGAACGGCCTAAATCTCAGAATCTTGAATGGTTTAAAGAAAAAGTCGGATTTAAAGACTAATTTTTCGGTACGTCTTTCGACCGGAAGTTAAATTCTGTGGAGATTTTGTCAGGCCATCATTGATGGTTGGGTTTTAATATTTTAATCCATTCGGTAGTGCCGGAGTGAATCGCTGGCTTAGAATGCTAGGTGTTTTTTTTGAAAGTCTGTTGTTGCTAACAGAGTGAAGTAATTCCAATATTTTAATCCGACACCAATTAACAAAAAAAGACCGGAATGCTATAGTGCATTTCCGGTTTTTTAATGGCAGATAGCTGAATATTGGTATGTTTTTTATAATTTCGTTTTTGTTGTTCTGAGACTGACTATTATTTATGCCAATTTCCCTGATTGTGAAGAAGCTAATCGGTTATATTTCTTTTCTGTTTATTTTTCCCATTATTGTTTGCGGTGCAGGCTTATCGGGAAATTCAGATATTCCAAGATTGACTATAGCAGATGGTCTCTCCAATAACTCAATTACTGCTGTTTTTCAGGATAATTATGGCTTTTTGTGGATTGGAACCGAGGATGGGTTGAACAGGTATGATGGCTACAAGTATATTACCTACAGACACAATCCATCCGAAAAGTATTCTATATCGGGAAACCACATTCAATGTATTGTTCAGGATCAGGACAATAACCTGTGGGTGGGAACCCGTAACAACGGGTTAAGCAGACTGGATTATTCTACCGGTCAGTTTACTTCTTTTCTTGCCAATCCTGGGGCAGCCAATTCGCTTCCTGAGAATAGTGTATATGGTTTGTTGGTGGATAATTCAGGCAACCTTTGGGTGAAAACCCAGTCTTTTCTGTCTGCCTTTAGGGGCGATTCTCTGGGATTTGAAAACTATGGTCACTTCAATAATGTGTTTAATGTCCGTGAGGCTTTCGCCTATCCCTTGCTTTCCGAGTCAGATAGTTCTATACTGGTGGGAACCAAAGACGGATTAAACAGATTTAATATCAAAACCAAACTTTTTTCACGACTTGGGTGTACGACGTCATCGGCGGCTTCAAAGCACGAGGCAGTTTTTGGTTTGTTGAGATGGAAGGGCACAACACTGCTCATGTCCAGCTCTTCGGGAGTGAGTGTTTTGAGCCGGTCAGAGTCCGGGCAGTTTAAACAAAAGCCCGTAGCAGAAGCAAAAAAGGGTTCAATTCCCTTGGCCAATAATATACTGCTCCTGAATAATGGAGACCTCCTTGCGGGAACCACTCAGGGGCTTCATTTTTATAGTCAGACTTCTGATGGGGAACGGTTTATACCAAGTAAACAGCTATTTGAGTCTTATCATATTACTTCTGTCTTAGAGGACCGTTCAGGAATAATTTGGGCCGGAACAAAGTTCAACGGGGTGTTGAAGGTTAACCTGACTCCCCCGAAGGTTCAGACAATTCCCAAAGAGATTCTTGAGGAAGGAAATCTGGGGTCCTTAAATTTTCAAAGTATATTCCAGGATAATAATGGAGATTTATGGCTTGGGACTATTGATTCTGGGATTTATAAATATAATTTATCTGGCAATAGTGCTAGGCATTATGAGATTGAATGTGATGGAGAAAAACAATCCTATCCTTATGCTGTATATGTGCTATATAAAGATAAAAACGGGACTTTATGGGCAGGTACTAATTGTGGTCTTTATTACCTGAATCCCAACGTGGAACGTTTTGTTGAGTTTAACAGCGGACTGGATCTTGGAATTGATAATCTGATTAAGAACAACCGTATTTATTCTCTGATCAATGATTTTGACGGGAATTTGTGGATAGGTACCGGTTTTGGACTTTATCGGTTCGATGGTCGTTATGTTTTTAGCTACTTCTTTGATGAGAATGAAATCGCAGGGCTTTTCAGCGACCATATCAACGCACTCACAACCGATGAAGAAGGGAACATTTGGATTGGAACCTCCGGTGGATTAAATGTCTGGAATCGTGAAACCAAACAAATTCTCAGGGTTCCTTTTTATGGGCCCGATAATTCAACTATCAGGATATCAGCATTGTCACTTGAACTAGCTTACAATGGAGAAATTTGGGTCGGAACCAGATCCGGAGTATGGAGATTGGATCCAAAAGAGCCGAGACCTGAGATGATGAAGGGGAACAGGAACCTGGAGAATGACATGATTCAGGCCGTTGTAGCCGACCATGCCAATCGAACATGGGTTTCCACCAA
Source organism: Marinilabilia sp. (assembly GCF_016278715.1). GTDB lineage: Bacteria > Bacteroidota > Bacteroidia > Bacteroidales > Marinilabiliaceae > Marinilabilia. The sequence continues at coordinate 7,155 of NZ_JADQBH010000231.1, forward strand.
TAAGGGAATATCCTGTCTTAATCCTGACGGAACCACTTATAATTTTGATGTGGTAGATGGTCTTCCGGGATATGTATTCAACCAAAATAGTGTTTTTAAAAACAGGGTCGGAACAATGTTCTTTGGAAGTGCTCAGGGAATTTGCTGGTTTCATCCGGATTCTATCTACTACAATTTGAATAAGCCACCGGTGTCTATCACAAAAATTGAAATTGTCAGGCGAGGTAAAACATCAGAATCTTTTTGGCCATTTCAGGACGAAATCAGTTTTAAATATCGGGCGTTTACCAGTTTGGAAATTGATTTTTCGGCCCTTGAATTCACCCAGCCTTCCAAAAACCGATACCGTGTATTTTTAGAGGGATATGATTCCGATTGGCGTCCGGTGACTTATGAGAATAATGTTTCATTTTCAAATTTGCTTCCCGGGGAGTACACGTTGAAAATTATTGCCTCAAATAATGATTTTACCTGGAATAATGAACCTTTGGTGCTGGAAATAATCGTTAATCCTCCTCTTTGGATGTCAAATTATGCTTTTGCCTTTTATATTCTGGCTTTGATTTTCATTCTTCATCTGTTTGTGAATTATAGAGTAAGGCATTACAGAAAAGCCAACAGAGAACTTCAGGAAAAAACGGTGAATAAAAATCAGATTGAAGCACAACGGGTAATTCTGACCAGAATCAATCGAAGTTTTACTGATAGCATCAACTATGCGCGCCGCATTCAAAAAGCAATGACCCCTTCGGAGGCCTCATTTGCAGAGATATTTCCTCAATCTTTTGTTTATCTGAGAGCCCGGGATATTGTAAGTGGTGATTTTTTTTGGTTTCACGAGAAAGGGGATAAAGTTTTCGTGGCAGCCGTAGATTGTACAGGACATGGTGTGCCGGGTGCATTTATGTCTATTATTGGAATCGATCTGCTGAAAAACATAGTGGAAGTTCAGGGATTGGAATCTCCTTCCGAAATATTGAAAACAATGAATGGAGATTTAATCCGGACCCTTCACCGACAGCAGCAGGCCCATGAGGATGAAAACCGTGTGAATGATGGAATGGATATGTCTTTGATTGTAATTGACAGAAAGCAGAAAACGTTGGATTTTTCCGGAGCTTACAATGGATTTTATCTGGTTAGAGACAATGAAATCCATACTTATAAAGGCGACAGGTTTCCGGTTGGATACCTCAAGGATGGCGAATCACCTGTCTTTACACGGAAAGAAGTGTTTCTGAAAGACGATGATGTGGTATATCTATTTTCTGACGGGCTTCCCGACCAGTTTGGAGGTTCTGACTATAAGAAGTTTAAATATCGACGGTTCAGATTGCTTCTGCTGCATATTCACCGGTTGGCCTTTAAAGAACAGAAAACGTTCTTGCATCAGAAAATTGAAGAATGGATGGATGGAGGTATTGAACAGGTTGATGATATGCTTATTATTGGTTTTAAGCCACTGGGAAACTCCTCTCCTGAAAGCCTTAAGTTCGACAACTCAGAGAAGAGCTGACACTTTTTTTAAGGGGACGGATTTTTAACACATAAGAAACTTAAGATCACAGGAAAGTGATTAAGCTTTTTATTATCGGCTGAAAAGTAGGTTTCTAAAATATAAAGTGCTGAAAATGATGTTATGCTGGTTGTTTGTGGTTTTGTAGGCTTTTAGGACAAGTGTTTTTTAATAAGCTGAAGTAATTCATCAGGCTGAAAAGGTTTACTGATATAATCGTCCATTCCTGTAGCCAGACAGCGTTCCTTATCTTCGGGGAAAGCATTGGCTGTTACCGCAATGATAGGTGTATGCGAATTGGTGCTTTGTTCAATCTCTCTGATTTTTTGTGTCGCTTTAAGTCCATCCATTACAGGCATCTGAATGTCCATAAGAACCAGGTCGTATTTGCTGTGCCCAAACTTTTCAAGAGCTTCTTTCCCGTTAAAAGCCACATCAATTTTTTTAACGGAATTTTTGATGTAAAGAATGATAATTTGCTGGTTGCTGATGTTGTCTTCAGCCAAAAGAATGCTGGCGTTTTTAAGGTCAACTCCCGGCTTTTCAGGTGAATCAATTGCATTATGTTTTTTGGGGCTTTCTTCTTCGGAGATGGTTTGTTGCCCCTCGGTAAAGGATGAAGCAAACTCAAAAACGGTTTTTTCTTCATCACATAAAATGGTGAAAGTTCTTCCTTCGGACTCAACGATTTTAAGAGTTATGCCCAGGTCAAGCAGGTCAATAATTCTGCTGTTGTTGATCCGTATCAGGTCAGTGTGGTTGTAGAATCCTTCATTACTTCTTGTTTTATCGGAAGGCACCACCATATTGGTAACTATACGAAACTGCAATTCAACTTTTCCGGGCATACTGTCGAGTCGCGAAACTTCAATGGTTACATATTTATTGCCTTGATTGTTGTTTTTGAGGATGCTGTTGATGAGATTAAGGAAAATCTGTTTGATTTTTATGCTGTTGCCGGTTATTGAAGAAGGGATATCTGCAGAAAGTGAAAGGTTGAAACGGATTCTGTTATGAGCAGGTTTTCCGGAAAATAAGCGAATGGTATTGTTGAGCGTAGTATAAAGGTTAAAGCTGGTGATGTTTTCGGGGTCGTGTGAGAACGTTTTAGATGAGAATACCAGATTGTTGACCACATCCACCAGGTTGTTGGTTGAGGCATGGATGGTATTCAGGTAGTCTCTTTGCTGGTCGCTCATCACAGAATTGTCCAGCATTTCCAGGATTCCGGTAATGTTGTTTAGAGGAGTACGTATCTGGTACGAAAGTTTATTTATCAGACTTTCCTGAGCCCGGTTTTGGTTTTCCGATTCCAGTATTTGTCTGTCCTTTTCAAGAAATACTTCGGAACGAATAAACTGAAAAGTATAACCAATAAAAAAAGCCATAATAAAAGAAAAGGAGAGAAACAGTTTCTGCTCCATGGAATAGGAATTCATCCAGGCAGCAGGGGGTATGGGCACAATAAAATATATAAGAATAAAAGCAAATAGTATAATAGCCCAGTAACTCCCTCTCTTTCTTCCACTAATGGTCATTGTCAGGAGTGGAAAAAACACGGACCAGTAACCGTCTATGCCGGTGGTTCCACCTGTGATTAGGAAAAAGACAAAGGTAAGGCCCAGTATGAGCAGAAAAATATTCTGGAAACGTAAATTCTGTTCATCCCTGGAACTGAAATAATAATTGATGGCAAATGTAACTGCCAGAATTAACAAAGGCGCTGCAAGTATAAGGTTTTCATGAACCAGTGAAATAATTCCCTGAGCGAGTACGGTAATAAAAAAAAGAAAATTGGTAATATTCAGTAATAAGGATCTGGTTTTGGAATCCATGTCTGCCTTGTCTTCCCTTTCGGGGATGAATTGGCTGATTATTTGATTGAAAAAAGAAGTAAGCATAGTTTAGATTTGGAATTGGTAATATTGGTAAATGTAGCTTTTTTTCAGACCGTTTAGACAAAAGTGAAAAACAGTTTTATCTATTCCGGTTATAAAGATGGTAATTTTTCCTTAATTTTGATCCCTGATGGTTGGCCTTTGATTTTATTTATGAGGTTGCGTAATTTTTCTGTTGTCGCTGGAAGCAGGGCTGATTCCAATTGAGAATTTATCTTCAGTTTTCAACATTTTTAAAATACATTTTGTGCGTAACCTGACAGCGCAATTTAAGTAAAAGAGGTGGTGAGCCTTTTATTTTATGTAGAAACGAAAAATGATATTATATGAAACGAGTTGTTTTATTGGTTACCCTATTTGCAATAATGTCTCTTGTTCTCGGAGCTCAGGAGCATGTTCCTGAGGCAGAGGATTATCAAAACTTCATGAAAAGTAAAACCCTGGTGTTGCTGGAAAAAAATCCGATGAGTGATTTTAATATGGCCATCCGAAAGGTGATGGAAAATTCCTGGACCCTTACCGATTATCAGTTTATTAATGATGCAGAATTCGAAGCCTACCGAAACAACCCTTCCTATTCCTTTCTGATGATAACCAAAGCTTCATTCGAAAGAGACAGAACCAAAGCAAGATATAATTTTATGAGTCTGTTGATGGCAGAGCGTGCTGCTAAAGTGCGTAATATGCCTGATTTGTGTTCCTTGCCGTTGGCATACGAGCAGGTTGAGGACGACAGCTACAGCTATAAGATCGAAGCTTTCATCCGGTTTATGCAAAATCATGTACAATTAATGCTGAACGATCCTTCGTTGATTAATTCGAATCCTTTTAATTATTACAACAAAAATAAAAAGGATGATTTGGAGAACAAGGTGCTTTTTTTGACGAAAGAAGAGTTGGCCAGTGAGATAGATACAGAGGCAGAGATTCGTGATATTTATCCGCATCAGTTTAAGATTGTTTCCAGAGACGAGGTTGCCCAGGCTATTGCTGATAAGCGGGAGGATGTGGTGTTTCTGCATAAAGTTGGCCCCGAAAAAACCCGTATCAGAGCAAGGGTTTATAAAATGTTGGTGGGTGCCGGTGATCCACATTTCTATTATTTTGATTATGAAATGATGAAGAAGGCCCAGGATGATGCATTTCAGGAGAAAGATTTAAAGAAAATAAGATAGGAGTTGCTATCTGGCGAAGTCTTTTCAAAGCCTGTTGGGGATTTTATCCCAACGGGTTTTGTTGCGTAATCAGAGTTTAAGAAACAAAGAAAAAAGAAAAATATGCCCGACGACAAAAAGATTATTTTTAGTATGGTGGGGGTCAGTAAAATTTATCCCCCTCAGAAAAGAGTATTGAAAGATATTTACCTCTCGTTTTTTTACGGGGCTAAGATTGGGATTATTGGTCTTAACGGATCGGGAAAATCAACACTATTGAAAATTATTGCGGGTGTTGAAAAAGAATATCAGGGGGATGTGGTTTTTTCTCCCGGGTATTCGGTCGGATATCTGGAGCAGGAGCCTCACCTGGACGAACAGAAGACAGTGAGACAGGTGGTGGAAGAAGGTGTAAAAGAAGTAGTGGATGTTTTAAAAGCCTATGAGGAGGTTAATCTGAAATTTGCCGATCCCGAAGTGCTTGAAGACCCGGATAAGATGCAGGCACTGATGGATGAACAGGCCAAACTTCAGGAAAAGATAGACCAATACGATGCCTGGAATCTGGATTCCCGATTGGAGCGTGCAATGGATGCATTGCGTTGTCCGCCGGAAGACCAACCGATCAGTGAACTCTCAGGTGGGGAAAGAAGACGCGTTGCCCTTTGCCGCTTGTTGCTGCAGGAGCCGGACATCCTACTCCTTGATGAGCCGACGAACCACCTCGATGCCGAGTCAGTTCAATGGCTGGAAGTATTTTTGAAGAATTACAAGGGAACGGTAATTGCCATCACCCACGACCGTTACTTTCTTGATAATGTGGCCGGTTGGATTCTGGAGTTGGACAGGGGGGAAGGCATCCCCTGGAAAGGAAATTACTCAGGATGGCTTGAGCAAAAAGCCAAACGTCTTCAGATGGAAGAAAAGCAGGTTTCCAAACGTAGAAAAACACTTGAGCGGGAGCTGGAATGGGTTCGAATGGCACCCAAAGCACGTCAGGCAAAATCGAAAGCCCGTTTGTCGGCTTATGAAAGTCTGATGCAGGAAGATGTGAAGCAGAAAGAGGAAAAATTGGAAATATTTATTCCCAATGGCCCCCGACTGGGTGAGAAAGTGATTGAGGCGCATAATGTGGCGAAAGCCTTCGGCGACCGGTTATTGTTCGACAATCTGGATTTTCAATTGCCGCGAAATGGTATTGTTGGTGTAATTGGTCCCAATGGAGCAGGAAAAACCACGCTGTTTCGCATGATTATGGGACAGGAAAAAATTGACAGTGGAACCTTTGAAGTGGGAGAAACCGTTAAGGTTGGTTACGTTGACCAGTCTCATGCCGATATAATTCCTGAGAAATCGGTGTTTGAAGTCGTGTCTGGAGGAAACGAAACCCTGAAAATGGGCGGAAAAGAAATTAATGCCCGAGCATATCTGGCACGTTTCAATTTCACAGGTGGCGATCAGGAGAAGAAATGTGCTGCTCTGTCGGGTGGTGAGCGAAACCGGTTGCACATGGCTATGGCCCTTAAAGAAGAGGCCAATGTGCTGCTGCTTGATGAACCTACCAACGATATTGATGTAAACACGCTGCGAGCGCTGGAGGAAGGGCTTGATGATTTTGCCGGTTGTGCAGTTATTGTTTCCCACGACCGCTGGTTTCTCGACCGGGTGTCTACACACATACTTGCTTTCGAGGGCAATTCAAATGTTCATTTCTATGAAGGTGGCTATTCAGATTATGAGGAAAACAAAAAGAAAAGAGTGGGGGATGCCTCACCGCATCGTATAAAATACAGAACCCTTCAGAAAAAGGGTTAATAAAAGGGAAGGTATTTGAGTTGACGATATTTAAGTTTTTTTGGATGATGGTGCTCTTTGAGCTAACTAAATTCATATGATTTTGTTAGCTTTTAGGGTATGTTAATGTCTGGAAGCCCCCCCGATTGACTAAATTAGTATCATCGGGCAAATAAGCCTGGGTTGAAGTTTCAGCATAAACGGGTGGTGTGTGCCGGAGGATTTAGAAGGTATTGGAAACAGATTGATTCTGAATTCCGTTTATTTTCTTGTTTTTGGTTTTTATGGATTCAATGGGCTTGTGGAGATAATACATCTCAATCATGCCTTTTCCTTTTACCTTTTGAGGAACCCGTCGTACGAAATTGTAGTGTGGAACCAGCAGTTTCCGGGTTGAATCGGAAACATTTATTTGCATCGGGCCACTGTAAGTTTGCATTCGGGCAGCAATGTTGACATTATCACCGAAAATATCGTAGGATAAGTTGTGTTCACTGATGAAGCCGGCAATAATTTCACCTGAGTTTAATCCTATCCGAACTTCCCATTGCACCCCTTTTTGATTGTTTCGTTCACGAATGAAATCCCTCATTTCGCAGGCCATTTTTGCTGCCCTGAGAGCGTGTTCCTTGGAGTTGCTGAACATCCCACTGACGCCCATGTAAGCATCGCCTATGGTTTTTATTCTTACACAGTTGTGTTTTTGGGAAATTTCATCAAATTTGGTGAAGATGATTCGCAATTCATCCAGCAATTTCCGCGGCGACATACGCGTGGCTTTTTCGGTGAAATTCACCAGATCGGCCATGATAATGGTTACGTTTCGATAGGGACGGGGCTGAACGACTACTCCACTTTTAAGTGATTTGACAATTTCGGCAGGCAAAATGTTCTTGAGTATGTGATGCGTTTTTTTTTGTTCAGATTCAAGTTGTTGTTTTTGAATTTTAAGTTCCCGGAGTGTGTTGGCAAGCGTCATGGCAGAGCTTACCCGGGCTATGAGTTCATCTGTTTCGATGGGTTTTCTGACATAATCAATAGCTCCGGCTTCTAAAGCTTCTTTTACTTTGTCTGAACTGGAAAAGCTGGAAATAATAATAACCGGGATATCCTGAGTCTGGGGATTGAGCTTAAGGTTTTTCAATGCTTCCATCCCCGATATTTCGGGCATCTCCCAATCGAGCAGTATAATGTCAGGACTGGTCTCCAGTGCAAAACGGTAGGTCTCATAACCATCACGTGCCCGCCGGAAATCAATATCATTGCTGAGAGTATTGAGCTGTGCTTTAATGAATTCAGCAATGCTGTCCATGTCGTCTGCAATCAGTATGGTCAATTTGGTTGAGAGCATTGGAAATGAGTTTTATGAAAAACAAAGTTAATGTTTTTTTTGAGATGTGTTTTTTCTTGTAGTAAACTGGTAAAAATTATTAAAATACTTCCGGGTTTTCCATAATAATGTAGCGTTCCGGAGGGTGATTATTAGAATTTTATCCGCTTTGAGATGATTTCTGAAAAGAATGTATGCGTTTGATTAATTGGGTAGATTGTATGAGGAGAGCTATGTGGTTTTCTTGAGAGGCTTGAAGTACAGGTTTGTTTTTATTTGAGAATCATTAGAAAAAAGGATAATTTTATACCAGACGATAATGGCTAATTAAAAAGTCTTTTAAATATTTTTGAGTTATGACAACTGATGAAAAAAATTTGGGAATGTATTGTCACCTTGCTGCTTTTGCGGGGCTGTTAATTCCTTTTGGAAATGTGATTGGCCCCCTGGTCATCTGGCTTTTGAAAAAGGATGAGTATCCTCATGTTGATGTGGAGGGAAAAGAATCACTAAATTTTCAGATTACTGTTTCCATTGCTGTAATGGTTGCAGGGGCATTAAGTGTGGTGTTAATTGGAATCCCTTTGTTGATTGCCATTGTGGTTTTTACCGTAATTTTTTTAATTAAGGCCATTATGGAAACCAATGAGGGGCGTTCCTATCGGTACCCATACAATCTCCGATTAATCAAATAGTATATGCAATAATGAGGGAGTGTTGGTTTTTCAAATCCGTCACAAAGTTAATCGCCTATAAAAACTTAAACGCGGAAGCACAAAAGTTTTTTTAAAAAACGCTTTTTGTGAGGTGTTTGAAGTGGAATGCGGAGTGTTGAAAGAGTTAGGCAAAAAGCATCACGTATTTAACCAATACTTTAGAAATTCTTGCCAATGAAATTAATTGACCAGAAATTGTTGGATCGTCTTTCCGAACAAGCAAATACTTCGGAGCGGAAACGACAGAATCTGAATTACCATTTTGGTGACGCAGATGTTTTGCAACGGATGCTTAATGCTTTTGAACCCGAAACTTATGTTCGTCCTCACAAGCATGAGAATCCCCCAAAGAGAGAAGTCTTTATACTGCTTCGTGGTCGCCTGCTGATGTTGTTTTTTGATGATAAAGGAGCGGTTGTTCATCGTCAGATGCTGGATCAAAAGGCAGGAAAGTTTGCCGTTGAGATTGGGCCTGGCGAATGGCACATGGCTATTTCTCTGGAAAGAGGAACGGTAGTTTATGAGGTGAAAGACGGACCATATAATCCTGTCAGCGATAAGCAGTTTGCACCCTGGTCCCCGGAAGAGGGAGCGCCGGATGCAAATGCCTGGCTGGAAAAATTGATTCGGGAAAATACCATTGGGTAGGGGATAGGCTTTAATTCGTATGTATGTTTAAACTGCCCACGAATAATTCCTTCTTTGTCCTGGATAGTGTGGTGCCAAGCATAAAAAATCGCACCAGTTAACCTGTTGTTTTAAGTTCTCACTGGGAGACTTAGGGGGTTTCTTTCAACCTTATTCATCGGTCACACAACCCTGAGATGCTGAGGCGACTGAATTTCTGAACTTTTTAAGAATTCCGGTCGCGGGTTTTTCCACTGGCCTTTGCCAATCTTGTTTCCGTTTGGCTATCTCTTGGTCCGAAAGATCTACTTCAATTAGATTTTTGTTGATGTCAATGGTAATGATATCGCCATTTTTTATTAATCCAATCAACCCACCAGTATATGCTTCGGGTGTGATGTGCCCCACGACGAATCCATGAGAACCACCTGAAAACCGTCCATCTGTAATGAGTGCCACATCGTTGCCCAAACCTGCCCCCATCACCGCTCCTGTGGGTTTCAACATTTCCGGCATGCCGGGAGCACCCTTTGGACCACTGTTTCGTATCACAATTACTTCACCTGGGTTCACGTTTTTTCCTATGCCTTCAATGGCTTCTTTTTCATCTTCAAAAACATGGGCCGGACCACTGAAGTGGTCTCCTTCTTTGCCGGTAATTTTTGCTACAGCCCCTTCTGTCGCAAGGTTTCCATACAAAATCTGAATGTGCCCCGATTTCTTGATTGGGTGACTCACCGGGGCGATGATTTTCTGACCTCCCGAAAGGTCAGTGACCGATTCCAGGTTTTCGCCAACAGTTTTTCCGGTTACGGTCATGGGGGTTCCATCTATCAGCCCTTCTTGTAGCAGGAATTTCATGACTGCAGGAATTCCTCCGATGTTGTGCAGGTCTTCCATCAGAAATTTCCCGCTTGGTTTAAGGTCAGCAAGATAGGGGGTTCTATTGCTTATCTCCTGGAAGTCGTCGATAGAGAGTGGAACATTGACTGATTTGGCCATTGCAATAAGGTGAATAACTGCGTTGGTCGATCCGCCCAGAGCCATGATGAGTGTGATAGCATTTTCGAAAGCTTTGCGAGTCATGATGTCCCGGGGTTTGATATCATTCTCCAGCACCGCTTTGATTGCAGATGCCATGGTTTGTGCCTCATCTTTTTTTTGAGGGCTCACAGCAGGGTTGGATGAGGTGTAGGGCAGACTCATGCCCATGCATTCGATGGCAGCAGCCATGGAGTTGGCGGTGTACATTCCACCACAGGCTCCGGCACCGGGAATGCTGTGCCTGATGATACCTTTATAATCGAAATCGGAGATTTTTCCGCGTAGTTTTTCTCCATAGGCTTCAAAGGCCGAAACGATGTTCAGATCCTTGTTTTTCCAGCTTCCTTTTTTTACTGTTCCCCCATACATCAGAATGGCAGGTCGGTTTAGGCGTCCCAAAGCAATCATGGCTCCCGGCATATTTTTGTCGCACCCCACGATGGGAATAACGGCATCGTAAAACTGGGCACTGACAACGGTTTCTATGGAGTCGGCAATAAGTTCTCTGGATGGAAGAGAGTATTTCATGCCTTCGGTTCCGTTGGTGATGCCGTCGCTTACCCCAATTGTGTGAAATATCAGCCCGTAAAGGTCTTTTTGTTGGTCCACTTCCTTTTTTACAGATGTGGCGATGTCGTTGAGGTGCATATTGCATGGGTTGCCCTGAAATCCGGTACTCACGATACCCACCTGTGCTTTTTTCTGATCGTCTTCACTCATTCCAATGGCGTAAAGCATTGCCTGGGCTGCAGGCAGACTCTCATCTTGTGTAATGAGGCGACTGTATTTATTGAGTTGATTTTCCATAATCTTGTTTTTTTGGTTCATTAAAGCATAACAATGTGTTTCCACTAATTGTTGGGGTGTTTCTTCTGTTTATCCTTCTTACGGGTTGCGTCTTTACTTTTGGAAATCTTAGGACAGGCCAATTTAGAGAAAATAAAGGATAAATTTGTCCTTTATTAGAAAGGTTTATATTTTTGTTTCACTTTTGTCCGGGAAAATTGAAAAG
>NZ_JADQBH010000098.1 GCF_016278715.1 Marinilabilia sp.
TTGCGGATTGCTTTGAAAATCATCTTTGCAGAACCGGTTTTTTAGAAACGTTTCCAGGAAAGGAGGTGCCGGTACTTCTTTCCCGTGGAGGGCGAGCTCTTTCGCTCTTTTTAGCGCATTGATGAGCATTTTTTCGGCAACGAGTGCGGTTTTGTGGAGGTAAACCTGCCAGTACATCAGGCGCCGGGCAACCAGAAATTTTTCAATGGAGTAGATCCCTTTCCCTTCCACAACCAATTCGTTGTTTTTTATTTCCAGCATTTTAATGATTCGATCCGAACCGATTACTCCTTCGGATACGCCTGAAAAAAAACTGTCCCTCTTCAAATAATCCAGCCTGTCCACATCGAGCTGGCTGGAAACCAGTTGATGCAGAAAAAATTTTCCTGTATTACCTTTAAAAATATCGATGGCTGCTGATAATTGACCATCAAATTGTTGATTAAGTCTTTCCATTAAAAGCAGAGAAATGTCTTCGTGATCGAGACTTTCGATAAGCGTTTGTTCCAGGGCATGAGAGAAAGGACCGTGTCCCAGATCATGCATAAGAATGGCAGCATGGGCAGCAACAGATTCTTCATCGGAAATGTGGTGCCCTTTCTCGCGCAATACTGTTATGGCAGTTCCCATCAAATAGAATGCACCTAATGTGTGCTGGAACCGGGTGTGTACAGCTCCGGGATATACAACCGAAGTCAGTCCCAGTTGCTTGATTCTGCGCAACCGCTGAAAATAGGGGTGCTCGATTAACTCAAACAGAATATTGTCGGGAATGCTGATGAATCCATGAACCGGATCATTGACAATTTTTCGCTGCTTGTATGGATGTTTTGTACTCAATATTTTCGTTCTGGTTTTATGGTACAAAGAAAGCTATTCGGAATGAATCGTACAAATAGGCTCCGGGGGATTGTAAAGCTTTCCTTCTGGGGACTTTCTGACTTTTGGCATCTGCAGGTTCTTGTGGCGCGATTTCTTGGTTGAATGGTCTAAAGGTCAAAGCTCTTTTTGGTGTTTTGCAAATTGCTGATAATAAAAGACTTGACAACTGGACGTAGGTAATCGTAACTTGCTGAGAATAAAAAATTTGGCACATTGCGTCGCTGCGTTTGACCTTTTTTAGTGGGTGGTTGTGAATTCAAATATCAATTTATTAGGCGCCCCCGACATCTTCATTGCAAAATGATTTGATTTTTAGGCAAAAAGGTTTTTGCATATTTGTTTCTCATTCCTTATCTTTGCAGCGGTTTTCACAGTAGGTGGGTAGGGGACAGGAGTCCCCTATTTTATTAATGGCTTGTCTATGATAGTAAAACAACAAATAATGGACCTGATAGCTGACAAGCTGGAAGCAGACGGGTTCTTCGCAGTGGATGTGACCGTAAAGCCGGGCAACAAGATTGAAATTCTGATTGACAGCAAGAATGGTGTTCCCATTGAGTACTGTATTGCTATTTCGAGATTGGTAGAGCATTCGTTTGATAGAGAAGAAGAAGATTTTGAGTTGGAGGTATCCTCTCCGGGAATCGGACAACCATTTAAAGTGTTGCAACAGTATCAGAAAAGCTTGGATCGGCTTTTGGAAGTGATGGATAATGAGGGGAAGATCCAGAAAGGCATTTTGGAAGAGGTGACAGATTCCGGTTTTGTGGTTAAAGAAGAAAAAATGGTGAAACCAGAAGGAAAAAAGAAAAAAGAGTTGCAGGTTTTCCATCATCATTTTAGTTTTGATGAAGTAAAGAGAGTGAAAGAAATCCTGTCTTTGTAAAGCAAAATTTTAAAACCCCGGAATTTTCCGGGACAAGCAAAAATATAACAGAACGAACATACAACAGCAGCGATGGAAAATATTAATTTGATAGACACTTTTTCGGAATTTAAAGAGCTGAAAAACATCGACCGTGCAACAATGGTCAGGGTCCTTGAAGATTCATTCCGCAGTGTTTTAGTCAAGATTTTCGGGAGTGACGAGAATTTTGACGTCATCGTAAATATTGACAAAGGTGACTTTGAAATTTGGCGCAATCGGGAGGTGGTTCCCGATGGTGAAGTGGAAGATGCAAATACTCAGATATCACTGACAGAGGCACTTAAGATTGACGAAGATTATGAAGTGGGTGAGGAAGTGGTTGATGAAGTTGATTTTCATAAGTTCGGACGAAGAGCTATTTTGACTTTGCGCCAAAACCTGGCCGGTCAGATTATGGAATTAGAGAAAGATCATTTATATAGCAAATATACCGAGCGAATTGGAGACGTTGTAACCGGAGAAGTTTACCAAATCTGGAAAAAAGAGATGCTCATTCTGGATGATGAGGGCAACGAATTGATCTTGCCCCGTGCCGAACAAATTCCAGGCGACTTTTTCAGGAAAGGAGAAACCGTTCGTGCTGTAGTGATAAGAGTGGAAATGCGAAACAATAATCCTTTGATTATTCTTTCCAGGACATCTCCCGTATTTCTTGAGCGTTTGTTTGAGTTTGAAGTGCCGGAAATTTATGACGGACTCATTACGATTAAGAAAATTGTGCGTGCTCCCGGTGAGCGTGCCAAAGTGGCTGTTGAATCGTATGACGACCGGATTGACCCGGTGGGTGCCTGCGTCGGAATGAAAGGCTCACGCATTCATGGTATTGTGAGAGAATTGCACAACGAAAACATTGATGTGATTAATTTTACTGCCAATAATCAGTTGTTTATTCAACGGGCATTGAATCCGGCTAAAGTATCGAGCATTAAACTTTTTGAAGAAGAGAAACGTGCCGATGTATATCTGCAGCCCGAAGAGGTTTCTTTGGCAATTGGGAAAGGCGGATTGAATATTCGATTGGCTAGCCAGCTGACCGGATACGAAATTGATGTATATCGCGAAACTGAGAATGAAGACGAGGAAGATGTTTCTCTGGATGAATTCACAGACGAGATTGAAAGCTGGATACTTGATGAACTTAAAGCGATTGGTTGCGACACCGCCAAGTCGGTTCTCGATTTGACCGTGGAGGATTTGACCAAAAGGACAGATCTCGAAGAAGAGACCATTCGTGAGGTAATCAATGTTCTGAAAGCTGAATTTGAATAATTCGCTTATCTTTGTTCGCAAAGATTTTTAATCTTTTTGACCTGTAAAAACGAAAGTCCCTTATATGGCAGTTGGAAAAAGACTAAGTAAAATAGCAAAAGAATGTAATGTGGGAATCAGCACCATTGTTGACTTCCTGCATAAAAAAGGATTCCAGATAGAATCCAATCCGAATACCAAGATCTCGGAAGATATGGTTGATCTTCTGAGACAGGAATATCGTTCTGACTTTACGGTAAAACAAGAGTCGGAAAAACTGGTTGAACGCAAGCAGAAAGGAAAAAAATCGTCTGTCTCTATTGATGACCTGAAAGAAGAGCAGGATGATGATGATGATGAGCCTGATGAAGATGTAGCCCCTGTAGTGAAACCGGAAAAGAAAAAAGAGGAGCAACCAACTGCCGATTTTTCAACTCCCAGGCAAAAAATGGATGTAAAAGTCGTGGGGAAAATAGACCTCGACAAAAAGAAAAAGGCTGAAGCGCAACAAAAAGAGGAACAGCTAAAGGTGGAAAAAACCGAACCTGTTGAGAAAACCGAAACGGTGGAATCAAAAGAATCTGCTAAAGCCTCTGAAATACCTGAAAAATCTTCGCAGGAAGTAAAGAAGACTCAAGATAAGGAGCCGGAAAAGGATCATTCTCAAAAGAATGAATCGGACAAAGAAACTCCAGATCAAAAAGTGGACATTCCGGTGGAGGTTGAGAAACCAGACAAAGACTTAAAAGTGGTTGGAAAAATTGACCTTGAGGAAAAGCCGGAAAGTACCCAGAAGAGTGAGGTGAAACCGGAACAGGCTCAAAAAGACAAGGAAGCAAGTGCTTCCGATGATCAGAAAAAAGAGGCGAAGCCGGAAAATGTTCAGGACAAATCACCGGAGAAAAAATCCGCTGGGCAGGAAACTGCTAAAGAACCTGCGCCCGAGGCTCCCCAGGCTGCTGAAAAATCAGACAGCGAGAAAAAAGATGCCGACAGTTTTATGCCTACTAAGGTTAGAAAGTTGTCAGGCCCTACTGTTGTTGGCAAAATTGACCTTCCTGCCAATGCCCGCAACAATGAAAATAATCGCGACGAGCAGCGTAAAAAGAAGAAAAAACGAAAACGCATCCGCAAAGAAAAGGAGCGTGTTAATATCAATGATAAGCCACAGCAGCAAACTGCAGGTGGTGCCAACAAGGTAGCTCCTCAGGATAAAAAGGAGAAACGTAAAAAGACGAAAGCCAAAAAGCGTCCAACCCGTCCTGAAGTGAGTGAAGAAGATGTGCAAAAACAGATTAAAGAAACGCTGGCCCGTCTTACTTCCAAAGGAAAATCCAAAACATCCCGTCACCGTCGCGACAAACGTGATGCTGCCGCTCAAAAGGAGCAGGTTGAAATGGATCGTATGACGGAGGAGAGCAAAGTGTTGAAGGTGACAGAGTTTCTGACTGCCAACGACCTTGCCAGTATGATGGATGTACAGGTGACTCAGATTATTTCTACTTGTATGAGTCTGGGAATGTTTGTTTCTATCAACCAGCGTCTGGATGCTGAAACAATTATTCTTGTTGCAGAAGAATATGGCTATAAGGTTGAATTCATTAGCGTGGATGCGGCCGAGTCGATTGAAGAAAAAGAGGATAACCCGGAAGACCTGAAACCGCGTCCTCCTATCATTACAGTGATGGGACACGTTGACCACGGTAAAACTTCTTTGTTGGACTATATTCGTAAGGAGAATGTTATTGCCGGTGAAGCGGGGGGAATTACTCAGCATATCGGTGCTTACAATGTGGAACGGGCCGACGGACGTGAAATAACGTTTTTGGATACCCCGGGTCACGAGGCATTTACAGCCATGCGTGCCAGAGGTGCCCAGGTTACCGATATTGCCATTATAATAGTAGCTGCCGACGACAATGTGATGCCCCAGACGATAGAGGCTATTAACCATGCCTCTGCTGCAGGTGTTCCTATTGTGTTTGCAATTAATAAAATTGATAAGCCCAATGCCAATCCTGACAGGGTGAAAGAGGAACTGGCTAAAATGAATTACCTCATCGAAGAGTGGGGGGGCAAATATCAGTCACAGGATATTAGTGCCAAGAACGGTGTGAACATCGAACAATTGCTTGAAAAAGTATTGCTCGAAGCTGACATGCTCGAATTGAAAGCCAATCCTGATAAACCGGCTGTAGGCTCTGTTATTGAATCTACACTTGATCGTGGTCGTGGTTACGTTGCTACCCTGCTTGTTCAGTCCGGAACTTTACGTACCGGCGACCTGCTTCTGTCGGGTCAGTATTATGGTCACGTGAAGGCCATGTATAATGAGCGAAATCAGAATATTCAAATTGCTGGTCCTTCTGAGCCAGTATTGGTACTCGGGTTGAACGGTGCACCACAGGCGGGTGAGAAATTTCACGTGATGGAGAATGAAAAGGAGGCTAAAGAAATCGCTACCAAACGTTCTCAATTGCAACGCGAACAGGGACTCCGGACTCAGAAACATATTACACTTGATGAAATTGGTCGTCGAATTGCCATCGGAAACTTCCAGGAACTGAATCTTGTTGTGAAAGGGGATGTGGATGGTTCTATTGAAGCGCTCGCTGATTCACTCATCAAACTTTCTACTGAAGAAATTCAGGTGAATGTTATCCACAAAGCGGTAGGACAGATTTCTGAATCAGACATTATGCTTGCTGCTGCATCTAATGCCATTGTGATTGGTTTCCAGGTACGTCCCTCATTGGCCGCCCGTCGAATTGCCGAGAAAGAGGAGATTGACATTCGTCTTTATTCGATAATTTACGATGCGATTGAAGAGATTACTGCAGCAATGGAAGGAATGCTTTCGCCTGAGATTAAGGAGCAGATTAATGCTACCGTTGAAATACGTGACGTCTTTAAGATTACCAAGGTCGGAACTATTGCCGGTTGTATGGTGAAAGAGGGTAAGGTGAAGCGCAGTTCTAAAGTACGAGTTATTCGCGACGGTATTGTAATTTACACTGGTGAACTTGGCTCACTGAAACGTTTTAAAGACGATGCTAAGGAAGTGGCTTCAGGTTACGAGTGCGGATTGAATATCAAGAATTTTAACGATATTAAAATTGGAGATATCATCGAAGCCTTTGAGGAGGTTGAAGTTTCCAGAACACTATAAATATTAAAAAATAGAGACCTAAAAAAGGCGTCCGGAATTTCCCGGACGCCTTTTTTGTTTTTGTGAACAACTCTTCTTATTCAATCAATTTTTTGTAATCGCTGGCAGATAACAGATCTTCTGTCTGATCAGGATCTGCCATTTCGATTTTTACCATCCATCCTCCGGCATAAGGCTCTTTGTTGACCAGTTCGGGTTGACTTTCCAGCTCTTCATTAACCTCAATGATTTTACCTGCAACAGGCATGTACAAGTCAGATACTGTTTTTACAGCTTCAATGGTTCCGAAAACCTCTTCCCGCTCTAGGTCTTCATCTTCGGTTTCAATTTCTACAAATACAATATCACCTAATTCGCTTTGTGCAAAGTCTGTGATTCCCACAATGGCTACTCCGCCCTCAATTTTAATCCACTCGTGATCTTTGGTGAATTTTAGGTTTTCCGGTATGTTCATAACTTTTTGTTGTTTTATGGATTTAATCCCAAAATTAGATAAAATTTTAAGAATTATCTAACAGAAAGTTGGTATATATTTCATCTATGGTAACTGTAATAGGCCGTTAAAAAAAGCTTAAACGCAGAGACGCAATGACGCAAAGTTTTTATTATGAGTGAGTTGTGACTTGTTCGTCTGGTTTTGTAATGGATTGATTATCAATCGTTTTTAAAAGTTTAACGGAGTATTGAACCGAACACCGTTGATATTTTAGATGTGTTGGATTCTTGAGGTTTTGTTAAGAAGATGCCCAAATAGGTTATTGTGCCAGTGAGAACCGGAAACTAACCCCCACATTGGTATTGAAGGTAGGGTAAGAAGATGAAATATAGGGATTGTTCACCTGACGGTCATAGAATACCTGAACATTGAATCGGTCGCTCAATACGTAATCAGCAGTCAGTTTCAGTGTGGTAATTTTTTGACCTGCAGTCATCTGATTCGATTCTTCCTGAATTTTCCTGATGATAGAGAAACTTTCCCGCATGGAAATGTCTGCCCGCAGATTGAGGTCGGAGGAAATTTTGGTTTGATTGTCCGATTTCCCCAGAATCATATCCATTTTATCAAACCGGTAACCGATTCCAATCACCCATTCGTTGTTGTAATTTTCGATCAATTGGTTGTTGTTGAGACTCAGATTGAGGATACGTCCTTTTTTGTATTCGGCACGCGTGCTAAAGTTGCCCGGCCAGGTAATGTTAAATTGAAGGAATGGGGCAAATTGTTCGGTGATTGTTACACCGCTAATCAGGTATTTTGCAATGAAATTATCCTGTGCATCCCTGACAAAGCTTAATCCGTCGCCGTTTTCCTGCCATTCCAGATTGGTTTGGTAATTCCCTATTGAATAGGTGGATGTATAAGCGTGGCTGATATCGAAAGATTTGACGTATTTTTCTAAGAATTCTATTTTTGAGAGCCCGCTGTAATTGATTCGCCAGTTGGGTTTGATATAGGCCAGCGACGGGAATGTTTCGAGAAAAATATTGTCGGCACTTTTTCCTGAATAGGCCGACAAAAAGGCAGGTATCAGTACGTCCCGTGAGGTGAGGTTGTAGCCGTCAACACCTGATTCCACCTCATGTTCTCTGTCGGGGTAACCATCCGGATTGTAGGCCAGCCCTGAAATGTTTTTCTCCTGATAGTATTCGGTTTCGGGATAAACGGTTCCTTCTCTTTCGTTGCCAAGGCGTTCGGAAATAATGGCTCTGTTTTTTAGGAACTGGTCGAATGCCGGAGAATTGTAGTTGCCTTTCTTTTCTACCTTGTCAAAAGCTGTTGCCAGGGTGTTGAAACTCATGGAAAAGCTTCCCGATTCCATTGTGTTGAATACTCCCCGGAACTGGTTGCCATTGAAGAGATAATACTCGTTCATGTTGTTGGAGTATCGACGGTTGGCTGTCAGATCGATGCGGAGATCTTTGATGGGTTCTATGGTTGCCCTAATGTTGAGATCTTCGGTGTGGGTCATGATGTAGGGGGTGTTCAGGGTGCTATCGGTAGTGAGCCAGTTGTTTTCCACTGCTGTCATGGCAAAATCCCTGTCCTGTATTCCAAGCAGGAATGGGAAACCTGGGGCATTAATGCCACGAACATTTTGATTTCCCAGAAAACCCGATTCGGGCATGTATCCGGGCAGGGTGGTTCCATTGTTTGAAGAGTAGGAAATTGACAGGCTTTTGATTCCTGTAGCCAATTTCAGAACGTTGTCTGTTACTATTTTAATGGGCGAAGTGGAGGTCTTTCTTTGTCCTGTGATAAGCGTTCGTGCATTGGAGATGTCTCTGGAAGCGGTAAATGTCACTTTGTTGTTATCTATTACAGTGGTTTTGCCCTGAACGGGGCGTCCGTTGCTGTCAAAAATACGCACCTGAACATCTTGTGTGTTGAGTTTGTGATCTATTTCAAGGGGTGTGTCTTTTTGGATATTCAGGCTGTGACTGGTGTATCTCAGCTGCTGTGTGCCGCCGGCACTTTGCTGTGGTCGGGTCAGGTTTCTCAGGTAATTCACCTTGTTGTACAAGCCGGTAAAGTTGAGTTGTGCATTTCCCTGTATGGTGTTTGAATTTCGGATGGTATTTCCCCATTCGTATTGTTCTTCGGTGATTGGTCCCTGCTGCCAGTTGAACTGGGCTCCGTAATTGATATTGGCCGATGTCCAGTCGAGCATGGGGAGTTTGTTGATGGGTAATCTATAGCTGGCATTGATGTTGTGCTGGTAATTGGTGGTGCGACCATACGACAGAATATTGCGCATTACGGAGTCTTTCCACAGCTCATATTCATCACGATAGCGGTCTTTATTGACTACTCCTGTTGGCTCGTCAATTCGTGCGTTGGTGGCGGTACGAAAATCTAATTTCAGCGATTTTGTGAGATTATATGTCATCTCGAAATACCGGTTCCAGTTGAAATCTTTCCGCACAGATACGGGGATTTTAAAAGATGGATTATTGACATTTCTTAGCTGCGATTCGGAGTAGTCGCGCAAAAATTCCCAACGATAATTGATCTGGCTGGGCAGGAGATAAAAGTTGAAATCCCTGATGAGTCTGAATGCATCGCCTTTAATGCTCTTGAAGGGTTCCACTATTTTTGGCTGACTGGAATAATTGTAAGCCAGAATCCCCCTGTAAGTCTTGTCAATTTTGTATTCTGTTTTTACATCCTTGTGCTCCGACTGGTTGTAGGAATAGGTGGCGCTGAGGTTAGAGATATCGTAAATCCTGGGTTGATTGTCCTTTGGTTTTAATCTCACATTGGTAAAATTGATGCTCTTACGACTGGTTCGATCCTGGGAAAGATCTTTGATGCTGTCGCGTGCTGCCTGCGAAGATGCATTGTCAAGGGCTTGTTCCATGGTTATATCCGGGTCCAGCGGATTGTATTCAGGGGTTGCGACCTGTTCGCTAGCACTTAAATACATTGGAGCTGAAAGTCTCGATTCAGGGCCAAGCAGTTTTCCCAGTTCCAGGTTGGTGGCAATGTCGTACTGATAATAGTCTTCCCGGCTGCGTTCGTTAACACTTTGGTCAATGCTTCCAAAACCAATGGTATTGACTTTTCCGGCCATAGAGACACTACCCAGGTCGGCCAGCTTCACGTTGACGCGTGCATTGGCCGCCCAACCGCCTTCCTCATCAAAATCCGAGAGTCTTAACTCGTTGAACCATATTTCGGAAGTTTTCAGATCAATGGTGTTGTTCCGGATACCGATCATGATGGATCGCACATTGGCCAGACTGGGATTACCCTTTATTCCAATTTGGTTGTTGGGGTTGTCGGGGTCAACATTATAGTATTTTCTGGTAAGGGCCACATCCGTATTTCCTGCTCTTAACTCATCATTGCGTCGGAGTTTGATTTGTTGAAGTAACTCAATGGGGAAATCAAATTGATTCTCTTCGGGCCACACAATATACCTGTCGTTGGTGGAGTTGTTGCTGTAGGTGCCTTCCGGGGTTAGTTTCAGAGGAATTTCGTATTCGTAATAATTATTTCGGAAGTCAGTTCCCAACCTGATAAATGCCACAATATCGTCATCTTCGAGGGTATATCCTGATACTTCCTCGGCATGCACTTCCATTTTAATTCGCCGGTACTGGCGTAAATCCATGTTGAGGGTTTTATAAACAGCCCGGGCATCACCTCCCGCCAGATCGGTTGTTTTTAAAACGATGGATTGTTCGTTGAGTTGTCGAATTTGGGGGTTCCCGGGGTCTATAACTCTGTCTATTCCGGGAGGCAATACATAATTGACCGGCTTACGTGTTCCGTTCTCCTCAATGTTTACGGTGGCCACTTCGAATTGCGTGGTTTGTGCCGGAGCAACCATGTCTTCGATCTCAAACAGTTCATCGTTGTATTTTCGCCATTCCGAACGCACCAAATCCATTGTCGCAAAGCGAAGTACTACGGTATCAGAGAAGTTGCGCAGAAACATTCGCATGAAGCGCACCGAACTCAAATCACTTAGCTCGCCAATAGTGGTGTCGGGCTCGTTTACCGGAACTTTAAACTGATACCATTTAACAGAGCTGGTCTCCCCGTTTTTCAGGGTTACGGTGGATTCAATCTGGTCGGTAATAAAATTCTCACCTACATTCATATTCTGAGGACGCAGGCTTATTTTATACTGAAAGTAACTCTCGGTTTCACTAAGGGTGTTGTCTCGGTTGATGTCTTCACCGTCAGGAAGTGTTGTAGCAGCGGTGCTGTAACTTTCGTTGGAGTATTCCGACGGAACGGAGTTTCCTTCCGGGTTGTTGAAGTTTTTATATCGGTCGAGGATTCCGGCTTCCTGCTGGTCGAAATCGCTGCCACGGTGGTAATGGTAATCATCGGCGGCGGGATCGTCCATGATGTTTTGGTAAGCCTCATCGGTTAATAAACCTGAACCAAACAGGTTATCTATCATATTAAGAAAGGGATGTGGAGTGTTTCGGTAGAAATCCCTTTCAGCTTCTGAGTTTAGCCCGTTCAATCCCACATCCTGACTGTACCGTGTTGCCGGGTCATTGCTGAATGCATTTACCAGACTCTGTTCGGTGGGTACGTAACCCCATGCAGTACTATCCACATTAAAGGGGTCTTCAGGGCCGGGGAGGCCTTGTTCGAAAAACTTTCGGGAATCACGAAGGATATCTTCTGAAATATTACCAAGGTTAATGTAAAAGTCACCCCCCTGGTCAGGACCATCTTCATACACAAAGGGGTCCATGACCCAAAATTCGATGTATTCCACGTTGGCCGATTCGAAATCGCTCTGCTGAATTTCCCGCATGATACCACCCCAGCGCTGATTTGGATTTTCCAGTTTTCCCTCTTGTGTGAGATTGGTGTCGAAGTTGTATGGGCCCCGTTCGTCGGGATAATAGGCCAGGTTTAACACCGGAATATTAGTGGGTTCACCATAGGCGCTTTCCCGGTAAGGAAAAATTTCTTTTTCGTAAACTTCACGAACGAAATGGCTCGATTGCTGCTCTGAATTTTGGCGGAGGTGTCCGGGGGTGAGATTGTTGTTGCGCAAAAACAAAGGGTCAATTACATACCAGGCCATTTTTGCGCGGTTAAACCCGTAGCTCAGGTCATTGATGTTGGCTGCCTCCGGAAACATATCCGGTTGCCCTTGTGGAGCACTGGCAAGTTTCCAGGCAGTCCAGTTTTTGATGTCAATGGGGATTTCGCTGCCTTCAAAATCGTCGATGTAAGAAGTTCCTTCTTTGTCGATAACATTGGGATGCCCCGGGATTAATTGTGCAAACTCTCCCTCAAAAGAG
This sequence comes from Marinilabilia sp., assembly GCF_016278715.1. Lineage (GTDB taxonomy): Bacteria > Bacteroidota > Bacteroidia > Bacteroidales > Marinilabiliaceae > Marinilabilia. The sequence goes on from NZ_JADQBH010000098.1 coordinate 12,006, forward strand.
ATGGAAGAGGGGGTGGTGGTTTCCACCAGCGGCAACTTGTCAATAAGCGATGTCAAAGCGTTGGATTCGGTGTAATAGGCGGTATTGAGCCCCCAGATGGTGTTGGCAATGGGCTCATCCCCAAAGTTGACCTTTTGTGTCATCGGGCGCTCGCGCAAATGCATGAGTGTTCCCCCCACATTGAAATCATTGTTAAACTGATAATTCAGATGGGTTCCCAGTAACGTTTTTGTTTGCAGATTAAACATCTCCTGGCTTTCAAGGGAGACCTGAATGGGCGTTCCCGATTCCAGAAGTCCTTCGTTGAGGATGCGGATTCGACCTGTTGTATAGTCCACCGAATAATCCTGGTTTTCGGTGAGTTTGATACCTCCTGCAGCAACAATCACTGAACCTTCGGGGATATTGAAAGCATTTAGTGAAATTTCACTGCTGACCGATGATTTGTAGGAACCTGTCAGCTTAAATTTGTTTTTTTCGGCAAATTGAGAGGCGTTGGTTAGCGTGGAATCGTACAGAGCATTGAATACGTACTTGTCGATAAGGGCCTGGTTTCCGCCAAGTTTTTCTTCCAGATGTGTGCCAAATGGTTCGACTACCGGAAACACCACGCGTCCCTGGTCGGACAGAATAGTGTATCCCGGAACATAGTCGAAAGTGCCGTCGGGGTAAGGCTCCTGGTTGCCGTCCAGCCTATCCAGTCCCAGGAGGCTGATAAACAGTTCTCCGTTAATTCCCCCCTCATCAGGCTCAGGGCCTTCGGGAAAATAATTAATAAAAGATCCTTTGGAGTCATCCAGGTACACAACATCCATAATGAAATCTTCCGGACTTACCTGGTAAGCCCCAATGGCATAGATGTTTTTCATCATCAACTCCCATGTTTTTACGCTGGGCGACAGAAGAGTGCCTTTCAGGAGTTTAAGGTAGAGACTGTTTGGTGCTTCTATACCCCCTGTACTAAACTCACCCACCTGATAAACCTGTCCGTTGTAGGTATATTCATAAGCCACAGCCAAAACTTCATCATCGTCCAGCGGACTGTTTAATGAAATATAGCCCAATTTGCTGTGCAGTGTATATTGGGAACTGTTGAGTAAGCGGGCATTTTCAATCTTCTCATATTCACGGGAACCCCTGAATCCCTGGCTTTGAAGTGAGGAGAAAGTAGAAGAAACCTGGTTGATATCCCTGGCTGCAGAATAGGTGCTGTTCATTTGGGCAAACAGGTTGTTGGCCTCATTTGATGGGATGGCACCCGGCTGGGCACTCCAGAGTCCGGGGTTGGTGAGATTGTTGGCATTTTCAGCCAGGTCGGCAAAGGCGATGATATTTCTAGATTCGTTGAAGTCGTTGCTGCGATTGGTAATCCAAACTTCAATTTTTGTGATGTTGAATGGAGAATTGATGACGGGCAGGCTTTTCATGGCTTCGTTGTATCGCTCACGGAAATGGTGCGCCAGGAAAAAGTGTCGGTTTTTGTCGTATTCGTCTGCGCTTATCTCAAAATCCTGTTGTTGCGCCCCACCCTGGATGTCCATGGTCGATGTTTCGCCTTTTTGTTGCGAAAAGATGGAAGTAACCGTTAGTCGCCCAAACTTCATTTCGGTTTTTATCCCAAAAAGACTCTGACTTCCGGTTATTAAAGTTCCCGGAAGTGGCAGGGTTACGTTACCGGCTTCTACTTTTTGAAGTATCTCATCTTCATGACCGGTATACTCCAGATTGATTTGGTTTTCAAAATCAAAGGTAGCTTCAGTATTATAATTGATTCCCATCCGAAGTTTATCGCCGATGTTTCCGGTGATGTTCATCTGGATTTTTTCCTGAAAGTCGAATGTGGTGGTTTTGCGCATCCTTTCCTGAAGTGTCGGATTATCGATGCGGGTGTGGTTAACTCCTATCTGAAGTTCAGCGATACCTTGCGGACGAATATTGATGGTGCTGCTTCCAAAGATACTTTCAACTGCTTGTCCGCCTCCCAATTGAAACCCTCCCTCCTGTTGCTCATCTCCGGACATCATGTTGTTGTCCCAGTATCTCATCATCGATTTCCGCATCTCCTGTTTCCGGTACTCCTCCACGGTCATGGTGTAAGGAAGTTTTACCGGAACGTTCCCAACCATTCTGAAGAGGTTGATGAGTCCGGTACCCGGATCGTATTCGGCCCGGTAAGAAGTGTTTTCGGGTTGGGGAATTATGGGAGATACCTCTTTTTCGTTGGGTTTGGAAACCTGATCGGGATGGATGATGCGGTCTATTCGGAAAGTCTCGGCAGAGTCGGGCTTCTGGCTTATTGTAAGAGGGGTTGATCCTGATTTTTTTTCCATGCCGGGTGTGGCTCCTGTAAAAGCCAGGAGGGAAAAGAGAGTCAGAGAAATTAGGATATGTTTGGTGTATTTTGTGTGCATTCAGGAAAATTGCGGAATGATCGCCGGTTACATCATTTTTAACGCCAGTTTGATGATTTCTTCAACTTTGCTGTTTGGGTTGTCTTTCAGGATTTTATCTAAGGTTTTTTGAGAGGGTCCTTTCGAAAAACCCAACATCACTAAAGCAGATAACGCTTCTTCGGCTTTAGTATTGTCTGCAGGCATCAGGAAATTTTTGCCTTCCTCGGATTTTCCTATTTTGTCTTTTAATTCTACAATCAGACGCTGTGCTGTTTTAAGTCCAATTCCTTTAATACTTTTTATCTGATTAACATTTCCCGTTGAGATGGCTATGTGCAGCTCGTCGGGTGACATGGATGAAAGCATCATCCGGGCAGTATTGGAACCAATGCCTGAAACTGAAATCAGCAACTGAAATAGAGCCCGTTCCCGTGGCTCGGCAAAACCATAAAGCGAAAAGGCGTCTTCCCTTATGTGCTCGTAAATATACAACTGTGCGTCGCTTTTGTCTTTAAGCGCTTCAAAGGTAAAAAGAGAAATATTCAGAAAATATCCGATACCGCTGTTTTCAACTATGGCGTAGGCAGGGGTGATTTGAGCAATCTTCCCGGAAATATACTCGTACATATCTTCTTTTTAAGGGTTGTATATTATTACAATAGTCCGTTAAGCCGTTGCAGGCTTTTGTGCGCGTGTAGCAGTTTTGTTAAACGCCGGTATAACCATCACTAAAAGGTATTTCAAATATCTAACCTCAATGGTCTAGTGTTTCAGTTCTAAATTAGTGAAGGAATTTAGAAATTGCCACACCAGGTTCAACCTTCGAACCTCCCATTGTCATCATTGGCAAATATAAATAGTCTTTGCAAGAATAGTGCATGGTTTTCAATTTTTGTCCTCTTCATTACCCCATCCACGGGCTTTTAATTCAATTTCTTCTCCTGCGTTGGTCTCCAGGGTGTAGCCTTTCGACTCAGGAGTGATGTGGCCGATTACAAATACATCTTGCAAGCCTTTACCTTCTTTTTCTATCTTTTGGAAATCCTCCAGTGGAATAGTGAACAAAATCTCATAGTCTTCGCCACCGTTTAGTGCTGCCACCAGGGGGTTGAATTCCATTTCATCTGCTAGGGTAGTGGTTGAATGGTCGATGGGAACTTTGTTTTCGTAGATGTTGCATCCGGTTCCGGATGCCTTGCAAAGTCGAAGCAAAGCAGCAGCTAATCCTTCTCTGACCAAACTCATGGAGGTGGGAGCCAGCTTCGCTTCTTCCAGCTGTGTTAACAACTCAATACGTGCTTCTGGTTTTAATTGGCGTTCCAACAAATAGTCGTAACCAGCAAAATCCGGATCGTTCTGTCCGGTTTCTTTCATAACCTTTTTTTCTCTTTCCAGTAGTTGCAAGCCCATAAAGGCAGCGCCCAAATCTCCTGTAACGCAAATCAAATCGTTTTCTTTAGCTCCACTGCGGGTGACCGATTTTTTCTTTGGCGCAAATCCGAATGCCGAAGTGGAGATGGACAATCCGGTGAGAGAGGAGGAGGGACGAAAACCTGTTAAATCAAGGTCGTATTTTTGACATGCCATAGCAACGCCTTCCAAAAGCAACTCAACGGCCTCCAGCGACATTTTTCCGCTTAGTCCCATTGCCAGGTTGAGGTGCGAAGGTCTGGCTCCTGCTGCAATGATGTCTGAGATACCTGCCACAACTGCCTTATATCCCAGGTGGCGGAGCGGATAATACGTCAGGTCGAAGTGAATGCCTTCAAGCATCAGGTTTTGTGATGAGATGAGTTCTTCTCCGGTAGTGGCTACTATGGCGGCATCGTTTTTTATTCCGCAGAGCGTACTCTCCCTTCGGTTTGGAAAACTTTTTTCTATGCGTTCGATGAGGCCAAAAAGGCCGACTTCTGAAAGTGGTGTTATTGTTTTGCTCATAATATCTTTTGTTGAGATTCAGAGTGTCAGTATTGTAAAAATCTTTTGTTATGTTGGTTGAGTTATATGTCGCAAAATGGATTTAGTTTAAGTCTTCAACAGTGGCGGATCGGCGTTCAGACCCGGGACTTTGCTTGCAACCAATCCGCCATGCCTGTTTGCCATCCGTCTCGGGACTGATTTACTTGATTGAATGCTATGTGTTGTGTGAGGTTGTTTTTTTTTGATTGTTATGCAAAGATATAATAATAGTCCGGTTCTGCTTTTGTTTAAATAAGTGTCAATAAGTCATTCGGAAAGTGAAATCCCTGTGTAGATTTAGATTTAATCTAAATGTTTGGTAACTTTGTATTCTCTTGAATTGTTATTAATGTATAATGGATTGAACTCTACCTCCATTGTTATTGTTAAAACACCTGAACGTTAGATCAATATTAGATATGGCAACAGAACAAGATAAAATATTAGAAGAAGTAACCAAAGGGGAGTATAAATACGGTTTCTATACCGATATTGAAATGGATATGCTTCCAAAAGGGTTAAGTGAAGAGGTGATTCGGGAAATTTCCAAACGAAAAGGAGAACCTGAATTTATGTTGGATTTTCGTCTTGAAGCATATCGTAACTGGCTGAAGATGAAGACCCCCGATTGGGCTCATTTGAATATTCCCGAAATTGATTTTCAGGATATGATATATTATGCTGCTCCCAAGAGTAAGCCTAAGCTGGATAGCTTAGACGATGTGGACCCTGAGCTCAAAGCTACATTCGACAAGTTGGGTATTCCCCTTGAAGAGCAAAAACATCTGGCTGGTGTTGCGGTTGATGCTGTAATGGACAGTGTTTCGGTAAAGACCACTTTTCGGGAGACGCTGGCAGAAAAGGGGATAATCTTTTGTAGTATTAGTGATGCCATTAAGGAGTATCCCGATTTGGTGAAGAAACATCTGGGAAGCGTTGTTCCTCCCAATGATAATTATTTTGCCGCGTTGAATTCTGCAGTCTTTTCCGATGGGTCTTTTGTATTCATTCCAAAGGGGGTTCGGAGTCCTGTGGAATTGTCCACTTATTTTCGAATCAATGCCATGAATACCGGGCAGTTTGAGCGGACATTAATTGTGGCCGAAGATGACAGCTATGTGAGTTATCTGGAGGGGTGTACCGCGCCTAAGCGTGACGAGAATCAATTGCATGCAGCTATTGTGGAAATTGTTGCCATGGAACGTGCTGAGGTGAAATATTCAACAGTGCAAAACTGGTATCCCGGCGACAAGGACGGAAAAGGCGGGATCTATAATTTTGTGACCAAGCGTGGACTTTGTAAAGGTGACTATTCAAAAATATCATGGACTCAGGTGGAAACCGGATCTGCCATTACCTGGAAATATCCAAGCTGTGTTCTGATGGGCGACCATTCTTCAGGTGAGTTCTATTCCGTGGCCCTGACCAATAATCATCAGCAGGCTGATACAGGAACAAAAATGATTCATCTGGGGAAAAACACTAAAAGTCTGGTGGTTTCTAAAGGTATTTCGGCCGGAAAAAGCCAAAATAGTTATCGCGGATTGGTAAAAGTATCCAAACGGGCTCATAATGCCCGGAACTTCTCACAGTGTGATTCTCTGCTGATGGGCGATAAATGTGGGGCACATACATTTCCCTACCTAGAAATTAACAACAATTCGGCTAAAGTGGAGCACGAAGCCACCACTTCCAAAATTGGAGAAGACCAGATATTCTATTGCAATCAGCGTGGAATTGATACCGAGAGTGCAGTTGGACTGATTGTTAACGGATATGTGAAAGAGGTAATCAAACAGTTACCAATGGAATTTGCTGTTGAGGCGCAGAAATTACTTGAAATTAGTCTTGA